>JBKJXJ010000077.1:0-4453 GCA_046716125.1 Candidatus Eiseniibacteriota bacterium | reverse complement strand
CGCGCGCACCGCGCTGCGCACGGTGGCGCAGGAGTATCACTTGAAGGCGCGCGAGAGCCATGCCGCCGCCGACTGGCGCAACGCGCTCGACCTGTACGAGCAGGTGCTCACCAACTGGCCCAAGGATGACGACGCTCCGGCGCTGGCGTTGCGTGCCGGCGAGGCCGCCACCCAGCTCGGCGAGCACGCCCGCGCGCTGCGCCACTACGAGACCGCGGCCGCCTCGAGCCAGGACAGCATCGCCACGCAGGGCCTGTGGCAGCGCGTCGCCGTGACCGACGCCTGGTACGAGAGCACACGCGGCGGTACCGGTGGTCCCGATGGCAAGGGGCACGCCGCGACCGGGAACGACTCGCTCGCCAAGGCCGTCCTCACCGAAGCCGATCGCCTGCGCGCGCGCTTCCCGAACCACCCGCAGTCGGCCGATCTGCTCTGGCGCGAGGGCAACCTCGCCTTCGCCCACGGCTGGCTCGACGTCTCGGCCGGGCACTTCGGCACGCTCGCGACCGCGCATCCCACCGACAAGCGCGCGCCGCGCGCCGCGATCCTCAAAGCCGACGCCTGGTTCCGCCTCGGCAAGTTCGATGTCGCGGGCGCAGCGTATGAAGAGGCGCTGGTCACCGCGCGGGCGGCGGGCGCCGATTCGCTGCGCCGGCGGGCCGAGCAGGCGATCCCGGTCTCGTACTACCGCCACGCCGAGTCGGCGGTGGCCGAGGACTCGTCGCGGTTCGAGCGCCACGCCGGGCTGTTCCAGCACGTGGCGTCGCGCTTCCCGCGCTACGAGCACGCCCACCTCGCCCAGTACCGCACCGGTCTCTCGTGGGCCCGGGCCGGCAAGGGGAAGGACGCGGTGCGGGCGTTCCAGGCGGTGATCGACAGCTTCCCCAAGAGCACCTACCAGCGCGACGCCCAACTCGAGATCGCCAAGGCCTGGGAGGCCGACGGCGACAAGGAGCAGAGTGCCGCCGCCTACGCGCGCTTCGCCGAGCGCTTCCCGGCCGACAAGGGCGCCGCCGACTCGTGGCTCAAGTCCGCCGATCTCTACGCCGGCGCCGGCAAGGAGGACAAGGCGCTCGAGATCCGTCTCGCCTATGTGAAGCGCTATCCCAACGACGTCGAGACCGCGATGGAGGTGTACGAGGCGCTCGCCGTGAAGGAGCTGGCGACCGTGGGCCCGTCGAAGCCGATCTCGACCCTGCTCCCGCCGCCCGCCCCGGCGCCGGTGAAGGCGACTACGAAGGGCAAGAAGACGGCGAAGGGGAAGAAGACGCCCCCGAAGCCCCCGGCGGCTCCGGGGACCCCGGCGCCTCCGGCGGGACCGCCCCCCTACCTGGCCGAGTACCTGAAGCTCGCGGCGATCCATCCTAACCTGGCCTCGCGCGGGATCATGGCGCAGGTGCGCTATCTGCAGGCCGAGGAGGCGCGGCCCGCGTACGAGGCGATTCGCATCCGCCAGCCGCTGCCGCCCTCGATCGCGGCCAAGCAGAAGAGCCTCGACCACCTGATGGGCCTCTACCGCCAGAGCGTGGATCTCGGCGTCCCCGAGTGGACGCACGCCTCGACCTTTCGGATCGGCGAGGCGCTGGTGGCGTTCGGTGACGCGCTGGAAAAGAGCGAGCGCCCCGCCGATCTCAGTGGTGACGGGCTCGCCGCCTACGAGGAGGTGCTGGTGGATCGCGCCGGCCAGTTCTCGACCCGCGGCGAGAACGTGTGGAGCGACCTGCTGCGCCAGAAGGGCAAGGACGCAGGAGACGATCCGTGGCTCGCCAAGGCCCAGAGCGCGCTCTGGAACCGGCTCGGCGATCGGTTCGCGTACATCCCCGAGGCGGACTACCCGCTGGTCGCCGCGCGCGAGCCCAGGAACGGCGACGACAAGAAGAAGGATGAGGCGCGTGCCGAGAAGAGGAGCGGCGGGCGCCGCGACAGCACCGAGCGGCCGCGCAGCCAGAGGCAGGAGGACCGACCGTGAAAACCATTCGTGCACGTCACGCCCTGGCACTCGTCCTGATCGTCGCCGGCCTCACCGGATGCGCCGGGCGCGGCGCCAAACTGCGCACCGACCCGACCGCGCGCGACAGGAAGGGCGGAAGCCCCACCGAGACCCAGCAGCAGGTGTACGAGGCGCGCGACCAGTCGTCGGTGGACGTGACCGAGCCCTACTGGCCCTATCGCTTGGGCGAGGTCTACGCCGAGGCCGATTCGAACGCGCGCGCCGAGTCGGCTCTCAAGTCGTCGCTGCGCCGCGATCCGTCGTACGCGCCGGCGCTGGCGCTGCTCTCCAAGCTCTACTACGACACCGGTCGCCATCAGGAAGGTGTCGAGCTCCTGGAGTCGGCGGGCAATCGGAAGGGTGCGTTTCCCGACGGCCTGCCCCCGTCGCTGCTCGGCGGCCTCGCACTCCATTACGAGGCGCTCGGGCGCCACGATTTCGCCGCCGCCGTGATCGCCGGCGCCAAGCCCTCGGACGCCGGCAAGGCCGGCTCGGCGCTGGTCTACGTCACGCTGCGCGGAGACGACCCCTCCGCCGCCACCGACATGGCGCGCGCCGCGCTGGACAACGATTCGAAGAGTGCCGCGAACCACAACAACTACGGCATCACCAAGCTGCGCGCCGGCGATCCCAAGGCCGCGCGGGACGCGTTCCTGCGCGCGATCGATCTGGATTCGAAGCTGGCCGGGCCCTACTACAACCTGGCGATCGTCGATCGCTTCTACTTCCTCGACGACGAGGCGTCCGCCCGCTGGCTCAAGGAGTACCGCGAGCGCGCGACCGAGGACCCGGACGGCCTGTTCAAGCAGTTCGAGAAGGCCGAGCCCAAGCCAGTCGCCGAGAAGGGACAATGATCATGATCCGACGCCTGATCCTGTGTTTGTGCCTGCTCGGAGCGGCCATCGCCGCGCCGGTCGATACCGCGTCCGCCGCGAAGAGGACGACGTCGAAGACGCGCACGACGGCGAAGAAGGCCGCGCCGCGCAAGGCCGTGGCGGCAGCCAAGCCGGACGCCGCGACCACGCCCGCCCGCACCGTCGCCGCGCCGCGTCGTCTCGAGGACATCCACATCGAGGGCGAGATCCCCGCGCCCCAGGTGCTGTTCGTCACCGCCCGCGACCAGCGCCGGTTCACGCGGTTCCATCACGACCGCTATCTCAAGACCAGCGCGCAGGTCGGCCAGACCACGCTGTTGCCGAACCGCGTCGCCCTGACCAGTCCACCCACGACTCCGGCAGATCAGCCGTGAGCCGACACCCCGAGGGCGGAGCCGCATGGCTGCCGAACGGAGCATGACGCCGGAAAGCTTCGGCAGGGTGGTGGTCAGGGGCGATGAGCCCACCGCGCATTCCCGCGCGACCGCGGCGAAGCTGCGTATGGCGGCGCTGGTGTTCACGGATGACCGCCGCAAGATGTGGGAAGGGACTCGCGACCGCTTCATCCGCGCAGCGGTCGCCGCCTGCGTGGTGTTCGCTGTCGTGTTCGTCGTGTGCTGGGTCGTGAAGCCGCTGCGCAACATGGAGGTGGTGCGGCTCGTCATGCCACCGCCAAAGGTGATCGACCTCAATGAGATCGTGCTCGAGCCCCCCCGGCCCGCCGAGGCGCTCAAGCCCGATCTCGAGCAGTTGAGCGTGCACAAGGTCCCCGATCCGCCCGCGGTCAAGGCGGACGAGCAGGCCATCCTGCCGCCCAAGGTCGAGCCGGTGAAGCCCGTGGACAAGGTCGCCGCCCAGGCAGGACGCGAACGCGCGCGCGCCGCCACGGCTGAGCTGGCCAAGGCCACCGCCTCGCTCGACAAGGCGCTCGGCGACCTCACCTCGTCGCTCGGCGCCCCCAGCTCGGGCGACTTCCGCGCCTCGCGTCGCGCGCGGTCGCGCAACGTGGGCTCGGGGCGCAGCGATGGCCAGCTCGGCGCGGTCGGCAGCGGCGTCGCCGGCAGCGGCGCCAATGTGGATCTCGGCGGCTCGGCTGTCGAAGGCTCGCTGGTCGGCATCGGAGCGCTGGCCCCGGCACCCGTGGCCGAAGGCCGCGCGGGCGCCGAGGGTGGTGTCGGCACGGGATCGCGACCCGGTGTCCATCGCAGCAACGCCCAGCTCCTGGCGGTGATCCAGAAGTACGCCGCCGGCATCCAGTACTGCTACGAGACCGAGCTCAAGCGCGACGAGAGCCTGCGCGGCAAGCTGGTCGTGGCGATGACCGTGACCGCCGCCGGAGCCGTGCAGGAGGCGAGCGTGGTGCGCAACACCGTCGGCTCCGAGCGCCTCGCCGCGTGCGCGCTGTCTCAGATCCGGAGCTGGCGGTTCCCGCCGATCTATGGCGGGCTGACGACGTTCCAGGCCCCGTTCGTGTTCACGCCGCCGAAGTAGGGGTGGCGCGCACATAATGACAGGGCCTTGTATCCGCCGCGCGGCGGATAGATGGCCCTGTCATTTTCTCATCTCACACCGCCGATCGGCCCCGCTG
>JBKJXJ010000076.1:0-7111 GCA_046716125.1 Candidatus Eiseniibacteriota bacterium | reverse complement strand
CGCATGCCGGGCGACGCGTGGAAGAAGTTCGCCAACCTGCGCGCGCTGTTCGCGTGGATGTACGCCCACCCGGGCAAGAAGCTTCTGTTCATGGGCGGCGAGATCGGTCAGATCGGGGAGTGGAACTTTGAGCGCCAGGTGCCCTGGGCGCTGCTCGATGAGCCGCTCCATGCCGGACTTCAGGCTTACGTCGCCGAGGTGAATCGCATCTACGGCGCCGAGGCCGCGCTGCATCAGGTGGATGACCACTGGGACGGTTTCCAGTGGATCGACTACAAGGACGCCGCGCGCAGTGTGATCGCGTTCGTGCGCAAGGCGCGCGACGCCGCGGACCGGGTCGTGCTCGTCGCCAACTTTACGCCGGTGCCACGCGAGGGCTATCGCGTGCGGGTGCCGGGCGAGGGACGCTGGGTCGAGCTGCTGAACAGCGACGACGAGCGGTGGGGCGGGAGCGGCGTCGGGCAGCCGGACGGTGTCGAGGCGACGCCGGTCGGAGAGGACGCCAAAGACGGTCTCACCCACGAGGTTGCGCTGCGTCTGCCGCCGCTCGGCGTCGTATGGCTTCGGCCGCCGAGGTAGCGCTCGGTGTCCGCGGCGACGTCAGCTGATCAGCGGCCGATTCAGCTCCGTGCGCCAGTTCGCGGGATCGGGACCCGACTCCGGGCCGACGGCGTAGCATTCCCAGAGGTCGGGCGCCGGCGTGTGCCCGTTGACCTTGATCCAGGCGTCGAGCTCTCCCCACGCCGCGCCCAGCTCCTCGTAGCCGCCATGCATGACCGTTCGCGCCACCCTTGAGGCAGGCAAGCGGCACGGCTCGACGCGCCCCACGGCGACGACCGCTGACGGGACCGGAACGCCGATCTCGAAGTCGAATGTGGCGGGGTCCATTCGCAGGTGATGGGTGAACCACGGCCCGGCGGGCGTGATGCCCTGCGCGGCAACGGCGGCCATCAGCTCGGTGATGCCCGGGCCCATGACGGTTCGCATCTCCTCACGGGGAATGGTGAGGCGGATGACGGCGGTCAGCTGGTCGGCGGTCTGGGCGATCCGTGGGGTGTCGATCATGAGGCGATCACTCCTGGGTGAATGCGCCATTGATCTCGGCGAACGGGGCCGCGCGGGTCAGGCCTGCAAACGTCCCGCCCTCGGCGATCTCCTTCGCCGACGCGAGGAAACCGGTCCAGGCCGCGCGCGCCAGGGCGCCACCGACGCTGATGCGCCGCACGCCGAGCGCGGCGAGTTCCGCGACGGTCGTGAAATCGCTCCCGACCAGGACGTTCACCGGTTTGGGTGCGACCGCCTCCACCACGGCGACGATTTCGGACTTCGTGCGGATCCCCGGGGCGTACAGGCAATCGGCGCCGGCGTCCGCATAGGCGGTGAGCCGGCGGATGGTCTCGGCGAG
Source organism: Candidatus Eiseniibacteriota bacterium (assembly GCA_046716125.1). Lineage (GTDB taxonomy): Bacteria > Eisenbacteria > RBG-16-71-46 > RBG-16-71-46 > RBG-16-71-46 > WS-11. The sequence continues at coordinate 5,706 of JBKJXJ010000076.1, read as the reverse complement.
ATCCGGGCGGCCGACGATGAACCCCTCCGAGCGGCCGGTGAGGATGACCCCGGTTCCGCTGTCATCGATCGCCCGCCTCGCCGCACGGATGCGCTCGACCGCGAGAGCGGGATCGAAAAGGGGGTTCGCGGCATCGCCGGTGGAGTCCTCGATCGAGAGTCCCGCGATCCCGGTGACCGCCGCGGCGGCGACGTTGGCGCCGACCGCGTCCGGCGCGATGGCAAAGCCACCCTCGAAGTCCGCGTTGACCGGCACCTCGACGGCCCGCGCGATCGTTCGCAGGTGGCCGAGGACCTCCTCGAGGGAGACGCCGTTGTCGGGTCGCCCGAGGGTCCATGCGAACCCGCAGCTGGTCGTGGCGATCGCCGGGAATCCCAGCCGGGCCAGCAGGCGGGCGCTGCCGACATCCCACGGGTTCGGCATCACGAAACAGCCCGACTCGTGAAGGCGGCGGAACGCCTGGCAGCGATCGGTGGCGGGCGACATCCCTGGAATATACCGCGAGGGGGTCGGCCTCCGCCCGCCGTGTCGGATCCTCGCGGTCGAGAGTTCCCGGACCGGCCCGGAGGGGCATTCGGGCCGCTCGCGGCGCGGCCCGCCCTCTGCTACCCTATGGCCAAAAGAGATCCTCGCCCGACTCCGGAGAATCCTATGACAATGCATGGCGGAGCAGCCCCGAGAGTGGTGGTGAAGACCCCCATCGTCGAGATGGACGGCGACGAGATGACGCGGGTCATCTGGGCGATGGTGAAGAAGCAGCTCATCGAGCCCTTCGTGGATGTCAAGCTCGAGGCCTACGACCTCCACCTGCCGAACCGCGACCGCACGGACGACGCCGTCACCGCGCAGGCGGCCGAGGCGATCCGGAAGTACGGCGTGGGCGTCAAGTGCGCGACCATTACGCCCAATGACGACCGGGTGACCGAGTACAAGCTCAAGAAAGCGTGGCCGAGTCCGAACGGGACGATTCGCGCCATCCTCGACGGCACGGTGTTCCGCAAGCCGATCGTGGTGAAGAACGTGCCGCCGATGATCCGTTCGTGGGAGAAACCGATCGTCATCGGCCGCCATGCCTACGGCGACATGTACAGGAGCGCCGAGATGCGCATCCGCCAGCCGGGGCGCGCCGAGATCGTCTTCACGCCGGCCGATGGCAGCGAGGGCCAGCGGGTGCTCATCCACGAGTTCAAGGCCTCGGGGATCGTGCGCGGCGTCCATAACCTGGACGGCTCGATCCGCTCGTTCGCCAAAGCCTGCATCACCTACGCGCTGCATGACAAGGTGGACATGTGGTTCAGCGGCAAGGACACGATCGCCAAGATCTACCACGGCGCCTTCCGCGAGATCTTCCGGCAGGAAGTCGAGGCCCGCAAGGCGGACTTCGAGAAGGCAGGGATCACGTACTCGTACCTGCTGATCGACGACGCGGTGGCGCGCGCCGTGCGCCACCAGGGCGGGTTCCTGTGGGCGTGCATGAACTACGACGGCGACGTCATGAGCGACATGATCGCCTCAGGCTTCGGGAGCCTCGGCCTGATGACCTCGGTGCTGGTCTCCCCCGAGGGGCACTTCGAATATGAAGCCGCGCACGGGACGGTCCAGCGGCATTACTATCAACACCAGCGCGGGGAGCCGACCTCGACCAACTCGACCGCCACGATATTCGCGTGGTCCGGCGCGCTGGCGAAGCGCGGCGAGCTCGACGGGACGCCGGAGCTGGTCGCGTTCGCGCGCGCGCTCGAGGAGTCGGTGATCGAGACCATCGAGGGCGGCATCGTGACCAAGGATCTGGCGGCGATCGCGCAGCCGCCGGTGTCGCGGCACGTCACGACCGAGGGCTTCATCACCGCCATCGCGGAAGGGTTGACCCAGAAGCTGGGGACGCGGCTGGCCCTGCGCTGATGGTTTCCGAGCGCCACCACGGACGGTGGGACGACCCCACGCGAGGATGATGGCTGATCCGCGGATGAACCACGCGCCGCCGGGGCTCGACCCTGAGCGCGATCTGCCCTCGGGCTTCTGGGCGTTTTACGCGGCGCTCGACCGCGTTTTCACCCCGCGCCAGCAGCAGCTCGCCGCCGCACGCATGCGCGCGCTCGCCGCGGCGCATCACGGCCACCTTCCGGATCATCTGCCGCCCTCGCCGGCCACCACCGGCGACTGGCGCATCGCCCTGCCCGCCTGGTGCCAGGATCAGCGCAACCAGATGACGGGGCCGGCTGACGACGCGGAACTCGTCGTGAAGATGCTCAACTCCGGGGCGCCGGGCGTCATGCTCGACCTCGAGGACTCGATGGCCAACGCGTGGCCCAACCTGATGCTGGGCGTGACCAACATCCTGAGCGCCCTGCGTGGCGAGCTGACCTACGAGGACCGCAAGCGGGGCCGCACCGTGGGGATCGAACCCGGCCCGACCGTGATCTGGTCGCGCGTGCGGGGACTTCACCTCTCGCAGGCCGGCGTGACGCCCGGGGGGGAAGTCACCTCGGCCTCGCTCTTCGACGTGGCGCTCATCACCTTTCAGGTGGACGCGGAGCGGCTGCGGCATCCGCTCTGCTTTTACATCCCCAAGTCCGAATCGGCCGAGGAGGCGCTCTGGTGGGCGGAGACGTTCGACGCGCTCGAGCGCGCCAAGCGGTGGTCGCCGGGGACCATCAAGTGCATGGCCCTGGTCGAGTCGCACCCGCTCGCCTATCAGATGGAGGAGTTCCTGCACCATCTCCGCCATCACATCCTGGGGCTCAACCTGGGGCGCTGGGACTACATGGCGAGCCTCATCCACTTCACCCTCGCCGATCCCGGCTGGGTGCTCCCGGACCGCAACACCATCCCGCACGACGTGCCGTTCTTCCAACGTCTGCGCCACCTGCTGGCCGACATCTGCCATCGCCGCGGCGCGCTCGCGATCGGCGGGATGACTGCCCTCTTCCCGAGCCGCGAGGACGCCGAGCTCAATGCCCGCGCGCTCGCGGTGCTCGAGCAAGATAAGAAGAACGAGGCGGCGTGCTTCATGGATGGCGCCTGGACCGGCCACCCGGATCAGAATGCCATCGCGGTCGCCCAGTTCCCGGCGCCCAACCAGCTCGCCGCCCGTCCTCCGGGCGTCGAGCGCCATCCCGACCTGCGTCCGGCGCCCACCGGTGTCGGGAGCCACTCGCTGGAGGGGACGCGCGCGGCCGTTCGCACTGCGTTCCGCTACCGCAACGGCGTGCTCAACGGCCGCGGCGCGAGCCTGCTGGGCGGCTACATGGAGGATCTCGCCACCGACCGCATCTACCGCCTGATGATCGCGCAGCGCATGGTGCACCGGGATCTGGTCACCATTCGCGACGCGTCCGGTCAGGCGGTCGCCCACACGCCCGAGATGGTGACCCGCCTGTTCGACGAGGAGCTCGCGGGGGTGCTCGACGCGCCCACGCCCGGGCGGGATCTCGGGACGCCCGAGACGATGCGCGAGGCGCGCCGGCGGAGCGAGGAGTTGATCAGGAACGGCTGGTTCGACCCGGTCTAGCCACGATGTCGCCGCCAGAACCGGAATCCGAGTGGGGTGAGTTCCCGTGATCGGCGAGAACCGATACGAGACCGAGCGTCTCCTGCTCGAACCCCTTCGCGGCGACCACGCCTCCGAACTGTTCGAGCTCCTCTCGGACGAGCGACTCTACCGCCACATCCCGCAGGACCCGCCCGCGACGCTGGACGCGCTGGCCGCCCGATACCGCCGCCTGGAGAGCCGGCAGTCGCCGAGCGGGGATGAATCGTGGCTCAACTGGGCGGTGCGCTCGAAGTCGGCGGGCGTTTGCATGGGGCGGGTCGAGGTCACGGTCCGTCCGGATGGCCGTGCGATTCTCGCGTACGAGATCGGCCCGGCGTTCTGGCGACGTGGGATCGCGACCGAGTCCTGCCGCCGGGTGATCCGGGCACTGTTCGAGGAGGCGGGAGTCACCGAAGTCGTGGCCGAGGTGGACACCCGCAATATGCCCTCGATCCGGCTGCTCGAACGGCTCGGCTTCGAGCGAGGAGGGTTTCGCCCGAACGCCGACTTCTTCAAGGGGCGCGCCAGCGACGAGTGGAGCTACCGGCTCTCGCGCCCGCGCGACGATCGCGCCCTGTCGGAAGGCCGCCCGTGACCCTGAGCGAAGCGCCTCGCCCGCCGATTCCGCGCTTCAGGTGCGCGCCGCGCACGCCGATATCCACCCTACCGACCGTATCCGTGGACGGGCACCGCGTTGCCCGTCCCTGACCTCCGTCGAAAGAGCGATCCCATGTCGAAGCAGCGCAGCGCCGAGGAGATCCAGCAATCGTGGGCGTCCGACCCGCGCTGGGAGGGCATCCACCGCAGCTACTCCGCGAGCGACGTCGCGCGCCTGCGGGGGACGGTGCAGATCGAGCACTCGCTCGCGCGCCTCGGCGCCGAGCGCCTCTGGCACCTGCTCGAGCACGAGGCGCCGGTGCGGGCCCTCGGGGCGCTGACCGGCAACCAGGCGGTGCAACAGGTCGCGGCCGGGCTCAAGGGGATCTATCTCAGCGGGTGGCAGGTGGCGGCCGACGCCAACAGCGCCGGGCAGATGTATCCGGACCAGAGTCTCTACCCGGTGGACAGTGTTCCCTCGGTGGTGCGGCGGATCAACCACGCGCTCCAGCGTGCCGACCAGATCGATCACATGGAAGGTCGCGCCGGCAAGACCCACTGGTTCGCCCCGATCGTCGCCGACGCCGAAGCCGGATTCGGGGGTGATCTCAACGCGTTCGAACTGATGAAGGCGATGATCGAAGCGGGGGCGGCCGGCGTTCACTTCGAGGACCAGCTGGCCTCGGCCAAAAAGTGCGGCCATATGGGCGGCAAGGTGCTGGTGCCGACCCAGGAGTTCATCCGCAAGCTGTGCGCGGCCCGTCTGGCGGCCGACGTGCTGGACGTGCCGACGGTGCTGGTGGCGCGTACCGACGCGGGCAGCGCCCGGCTCATCACCAGCGATTCCGATCCCCGGGACCGCGAGTTCCTCTCCGGCGAGCGCACGCCCGAGGGTTTCTACGGCGTGCGTGGCGGTCTGGAGGCGGCGATCGCCCGCGGCCTCGCCTACGCGCCCTATGCCGACCTCATCTGGTGCGAGACCTCGACGCCCGACCTGGACGAGGCGCGCGCGTTCTCCGAAGCCATCCGTGCCCGGTATCCCGGGAAGCTGCTGGCCTACAACTGCTCGCCCTCGTTCAACTGGTCCAGGCACCTGGACGCAGTCACCATCGCAAAGTTTCAGAAGGAACTGGGCGCGATGGGGTACGCGTTCCAGTTCGTGACATTGGCGGGCTTCCATTCGCTCAACCTGGGGATGTTCGAGCTGTCGCGCGAGTATCGCGACATCGGCATGGCGGCCTACGCAAAGCTCCAAGACCGCGAGTTCGCCCTCAGCAACCCGAACGGCTATACCGCGGTCAAGCACCAGAGCTTCGTCGGGACCGGATACTTCGACGAGGTGGCGAAGACCATCGCGGACGGCCAGATCTCGACGGCGGCGCTCAAGGACTAGACCGAAGAGCACCAGTTCTAGGCCGCGCGCCCCCGCTGCGCGAGCGGCGGTCGGTCAATCGGAGTCGGTGTCGGGTCCGGGCCGGACCGCCACGACCGGTGCCACCTCGCCCCCGATCACTTCCCGGACGGTTCGGACGTGGGTTCCGGCCGCCTTCCGCGCGGCCAGCCATTCAACGAATCGG
>JBKJXJ010000075.1:0-11413 GCA_046716125.1 Candidatus Eiseniibacteriota bacterium | reverse complement strand
CTCCGATGACCAGACGGCATTCCCAGGACACGCAGCGTCCAGACCAGACAAAACTCGCAGCTTGGGCCGCGACGCCAGGGGCACGAGCACTTGCCTGTGCCTACCGGCCGACATGAAGGCAACCCTTCTGCCGGCACGGACAGCCTCATCTCTGTTCGAAGGCGGGCTTGAGCACGACCACACCCAGAGACACGTCGCACTCTCGCCAGTGAAAACCACAACCGGCGCAGAAGAACCAGCGCCGAGGAAACTGCCCTTGGTCGTAGCGCATGAAGCGTTGATGCTCCCGTCAATACGGGGGAGGCGGATACTTCCTCATGACGATTCCTCCGAGGAGGAACGGAGGATGAGACCGAGTAGCACGAGGCTGCCGAGCGCACCGAGGAACCGCGTTGCGGAGGGACGGCTAGAGGTTTCAGTCGCCGGCTCGATGGCATTCGAGCGGACTGGAACGAGGTCTCGAACGGGGGTGGTGAAGGCACGGACGACTGCCACCTGTCCATCCCGCAGGCCATCTTCTCGCCAATGGTCGCGGCACTGGGGGCACCGGTAGAAGCGGTGAGGGAAAGTCCCCGAACGGAATCTCATGAAGACCCCGTGAGCAGGACATTTTGGAGCTGGTGCGTATGCCATGTGTGACTCCTTGAGGTTTGAGGTCGTTGCGTCCGGCATCGCGCTGCGGCTGGAACTTGCGGGGCAGCCAGCACTCCTCACTGGCCTAGCGGAAGTACAGCCGGCCGCAGCGCGGGCAACGCCAGCGCGGGCGGTACTGGCCGAAGATCCGCCCGAATCCACAGCGCTTGGTGTGGATCGGGCGGTGGTAGAAAGCACAGATCGGTGAACCCATGAACCTTTCCATGAGCGATCTCCTCTGGTTGGGGAGCAGGTGGGCACCGTCGGGCGAAACGGCCCGACAGCTTGCTCTCCGGGGTGCGTGACCTGGACGGGCGTTTGGATTTGTCCAGGGAGAACGCCCTAGGGGCGCCTGCTCATCGCACCGCTCCGCTCGGGGCCGCTATCCCGACGGTTCGGGAGGGGCGAGCAGGGATGAAACTTGGAGGAAGAGAAGCTCGCGGCAGAGGATGCCGGCTTACGAGCTCGAGCGCAGCCGTCTCCGCCGAGTTGCCCTGACGGGCGAAGCCTTCCAAATGGTGGCAAGGAGCAAGAGTCGGCGGCGCGCGACCTCGTACTTCGGCGACTCGATCAAACCGATGGCGTCAGGGCAGGATGAATCCTTCGCAGCGCGGCGCCTCGAAGCACCCATCGTGGTCTCCCGATTCGAATCTCTCACCGAATCGCCGGCCGCCCCCATGCTTCCATTCCCCTTCTCCTTCGAGTGTGACAAACGGCGGCGCCTGCCGGGCCTATTGACAGCTGTAACCACAGTAGTAGTATACCGTTACGTCATGGTCGCAGGACGCCTTGACCGCCCCCTGTCTCCCAGACTCGGGCAGGCGAATCGAGCGTCCCGTGCCGTGATCGCCCCGACTTCCTCTTTGGTCGGGGCGTTTTCCTATGAACTTCTGACTATTGTCACGCTCTAAGGAGACTGCATCATGGGATTCCTAGCGGGCACTTCGGCGGCGCATGACAACGGCGAGGTGCCGAGATATGCTTTAGCCATGGAGTCCCTCGTCCACCCGCTGGGGGAGCACCTATGCCCGAGTCTGGGAAGCTCTTGGCAATTCTGCAGAATGACAAGGTTCCTTTCACCGGCCGTCACCGAGCATTCGAACAGATTCTGCAGCTCCGTTCGGGATTTTGGGGCAACGGTGCACTTCGTGACTTTCTCGTCCGCGCTGCCAAGCGAAAGGCGTACGAGCTGGTCGGCCGAAACGGTGTTGATATCCTCGATGCCGAAGCCATCGCCGATGGAGTCCTCATCCTCTTTTTCGAGAAGGCCCCAAGGGTCAAGAATCCGGTGGCGCAGTTCCTCCTGGGCGCCGTCAAGAACCTGGCTCTCAGGGCCAGGGACCGCGAACTGACGATGCTGGACGCAGTACGGATCGATTCCCGCACGATACACGACGGAATGAACGCCAAGCCGATTGTTTTTACGGCTCCTGAGCCCGTTGAGCCAGAGTCGGCCGAAGAGTTGGCCGCCGCACATGAAGTCGAGCAGGAAGTCCGGGACGCGGTGGATCAGCTGCCCCCCACGTTGCAGGCTGTGGTCAAACTAAAGCTCTGGGAAGGCGAAGACATGAGCATCGTCAGCATCGCTCGGTGGCTTGGGATCAAGCCGGCAACCGCGCGACAGCGTTGGCGACGGGGCCGGCAACGACTTCAGGTCATCCTCCAGGGCGTTCAGCAGCAACGACGAAAACAAGGCGATCAGGCAGCATAGGGAAGATTAAAGTACCCGGAGATGAGGCCAAACATCGGCCTCTTTTTTATTGCCCAGACGGACGTCCGACGCTCGGAGAGCCCCAACTATCTCGGAGCATCCGGTCGCGAAGCGCTTGCAGTTCCCCGACCAGGCCCTCGATTCTCTCCAGCTTTTCCGCCCTCTGCGGGTCGTCCTCCTGAACCGCCGCGCGCTGTTTGTCGCGGTATTCGGTAAGCCACAGGTCGGTCTCCGATTGGAAATCGGCGACGCCCGTGACGTCGCCCTTGAAGGCCCGCAGCAACGCGCCCCACTTCTCAGTCGAATTCGGCTTGGTTGAGTCCTTCGCGTCCATTTCTCGTTCCAGCCACTCTCTCTGGGCCTTGAGCGTCGCCGCCGCCCGTTGCCGATGGAGCACGCGCAGGCGCAGCCTCTCCTGCTTGTCCTGCTCCACCATGCGAGCGGTCCCGTGCCGGAGGTCTCGTAGCTCCCCCGCTTGATCAAGCTCCCCCTTCACCCGCGAGAGCTCGTGCACGGCCCGCTTCGCCTCGGTTGCCGCCTTCACAGCGGCCGTGCCCGCCAGGATCTTCGCTGTCAGGACTTCGAGCGTGCGCTTATCGATGTCGCTGACGAAGCGCGTGATGCTGCTTTGCACGAGGTGTTTGAGGAGCGGCTCCTGACGGTCGTTTTGCTGAAGTGCGTGCATGACGTCGGCCGGCATGTGGCGGAGCACCTCCGCCTCGATGTCTTTTGGGTTACCGTTTCCATTCATTCGCCACCTCCGCCAGAGCATGTGGAGCACCGGTTCATCCGCGATGGGGACACCCGGCATGGTCAGCTGAGTTCGGGAGCTGGAAGCCAGTGCCTGGACCGCCGACACGCCAAGCAGCCCGCCGATCCAGCCGAGTCGGTCGGCGAGCCGGATGAAAGGATGCGTGTGGCCGCCAGGCTGGAGGCCCACGAACAACCCGATCACAGCGAACCCGTAGGCCTGGTCGAGCAGCGTGAAAGCCAGGGCCACGAATCCGAGGAGGAGCGCGAAGGCCGCGAAGATCAGAACGAGCGGGATTTGGAGAATCCAGAGAATGAAACCGCTGAAGATGGTGCTGAGGTTCGACGGCGCGCTCATCAAGTCATTGAGCCGGCCGGAGTTCCAATCCCCGAGTCCCTGCAGCACGCTGTCGGCGGATGCCTTGAGGAGCGGCGTTGCGGTATGCCCCACGGCGGAAAAGACCAAGGCACAGCCGACGGCGCTGGCGAGACGCCAGTGAAGCGGGAGATCGGCGAATCCCCGATCGAACGAATCTGCGGTGGCCATGGCGACGCCACCTCTCGCGGGGGCGAGATGCGGTCTAGGAGACCATTCCTTTTCAATCAGGACGTTCGCATCGCGGAAACTCTGTACTCACTGACAACTCGTCGGACTCGACGGCCTCCACCGTTTGCAGTCAAAGTAGAACGTTCCACCATCCGGCTCCTGTCGGGACCCGTTGATGACGATCTCGTAGTAGTCAACCCGTGCGCCGTTACAGTCGTCCGGCCAGATGCAGTCGCGCCCAGTCCGGAACACGTAAGTCTGGCCAGCCTGCAGCGCCAGCGGCGGCATGAAGTTCTCGTTGTACGCGCCGCACCCAGAGTTGGGACCATTTGGCCAGACGAACATGTTCGTGAGGACGACAGCCTCGGGAGAGGTGATCTCGAGGGCGAAGCCGGTGCAACTCGGGAGCGACGAGGCTACCGGCCGGAGGGTGAACGCGGGTGCGCTCGGATTCCGGATGTAGGTTTGAGCCGTTGCTTGCGCCGATCCGCCGTGACCGTCCGAGGCGGTCACCGTGGCGGTCGCCTGGCCCCACTGGCTGCCGGCGGTGAACGTCGCTGTGGTGGCGGTTGTACCACTGCTGGTCACCGTCCCTCGGGTAGCAGACCAGGAGAAGGTCAACTGATCGCCATCCTGATCCGACGCGAGCACTGAGAGCTGGGCTATCTCGCCATACCTGAGATGAGACTTGTCGATGTTCAGGTTGGCTGTGGGGTTGTGGTTGCCGCCGCCGGGCGGAGGCGCGGGACCGGTCGGTGTCCCCCCTCCACCACCGCCGCAGCCTGAAACGAGAACAAGCGCCACTCCGATGAGCATTGACCAACGGCCTCTCATGATGACATCTCCTTCTCGGGGGCTTGGTGGGATTCGTGACTTGGGGGCGGTGACGATTCCGGATGAACGATCCACGGCGACCGCTCGAGCTTCCGGAAAACCGCCTCGCGGTGCCGGTCAGTGATCCGAGCGTAGATCGAGGTCGAGCGGATGCTCTGGTGCCCGAGATGGTCCTGGACGAACTCAAGCGCCACGCCGGCGTCGAGCAGGTGGGTGGCGATCGAGTGCCGGAGCGAATGGCAGGTGAGATGTCGCGGCAGGTGCGCCCGGTCGCGGTAGCGGGCGAAGCGTTCCTGAATCTGGCGTTTCTGGAGCGGGCCGTCCCGACCGGGAAAGATCGCCTCTTCAGGCCCACCGTCGGAGGACTGGAGGTACCGATCGAGGAGGGCCGCCGTCTGGGCGAAGAGTGGCTGCTCGGTCCACGCCCCACCCTTGAGGCGCCGGATGACGATCCGGCTCCGCTCGAGGTCGACATCGCCGCGGTGTAGCAGCCCGACCTCGGCCACGCGGAGGCCGTGGTGATAGATCAGCGCAAAGAGGACATAGTCACGATGGTCCTCGATGACGTCGAAGAATCGACGGAGCTCGCTCTGCGTGAAATAGCGGGGCAGGCGCTGGATGGGCGCCAGAATGGTGGACATGGGGGATGGGAGATAGAGACAGGCGAGGGCGGGACCGCACGCTTTAGCGAAACCGTGCGGTGGTTCGGTTTAAGCGCGGATTTCCCCCGAATCCGCAGACTTCGAGCACCGTCGCTGGAAGATGGTGTCGCTTACTGGTTGCTGCGAGATGGGGGGATCGGTGAAACGGGGCCGCGTTGGCGCGGATGAATCGGAGAAAATCGGGGGAGTGCGCGCTTTCGCTAAAGCGCGCGGTGTTGAGGTGACATCAAGCTACCATGCCGAGTCATCCCGTGCAAGACATGCGCGAGGCTGGAATTCCGCAGGACGGCCGGGAATGGTGCCCCGGCCCTCCCGATGCTCAGCCAGTCATCGCGCCAGCAACACCATCTTCTTCTGGTCCCGGCCCGGGGGAAGGTCATGCCGCATGACACCTCCGCGGGCTTGAACTCGCCTGAAACGTCGACAGGTGGCAGTGGCCCTTACTGGGCCGCTCGACCCCTCGCCCACCCTCGCGTGTGCCGCCGTTGGCACTTGATTCACACTTTGAGCAAAGGTTGCCAGCTCATTTCAGCATGATCAGTCGACGCCCAACTTGTTCACCGTCCACTTCAACCCTCAGGAAGTAGACCCCCGCGGGCAAGCGCCATCCTGCCCGGTCGGCCGAGCGCTTGCGAGACATCCGGCAGCTCTGCGGTCGGGCGGCTTTCGAGCCAGCGCACGCCAAGCGATTCCTCTGGCTCACAACCGACGACACTCTTCGGGAACGGGGCATTCTCACGTGCCCCTGGGCTGAATAACCCGGACGACCTTACGGCTCACTCCTACCTGACCCAGGCACTTCGAACGCCAACTACATCCGTTTGTCCGTGAACCCTGGGAGAAGATGGGCAAGATAGTGGTCGGCGGCATTACCGGCGCCCCAGTTGTTTCCGCGTCACGCTGGTGTAACAGTTGCTTGCATGCGACAGGGGGTGCTCACGGCCCGACATTCGGGCGGTGCCCGCCGAGACTCGCGGTGCGTGAAGCTGGTGCTACCGCGATGGCAGAACCGATGAACCGCAGAGTGCCCGGACCGTGCGCCTTGCAATGCGAACCGCGCTACAATGTAATGTCTTCGTAATGCTGGCGTCCTAACTTGATTGCTGTTAGTCCTGCCTCCACTGTTCGTGGTGCCTCCACCATATGAGACCGCCGATGCAGCTTGCTTTGCACGTATTCCCGAGTTGCCCTCAGGCTGCTGCCACTGGCCGGGCGGTGATGGCGACGCCACTGCTCCTCCTAGTTCTCACGACAACCGCGAACGCTGATCCGCTCTTCCAAGCGCCTTTCATGTCATTTGACACTGGCCCCTTCGCACAATCCGTCGCCGCGGCGGACCTCAACGGTGACGGGCATCCTGACCTCGTCACCAGCAACCGAGAACGTCTGGTCGCACCCGGTCTATACGACCCATGCTTCTCCACTGTCTCCGTGCTGCTGGGGAAAGGAGACGGCACGTTCCAACCCAAGATCGACTACGAGACTGGGGTCAGGTCCGTTTCCGTTGCGATCGGAGACCTCAACTCGGATGGGTACCTGGATCTCGTGGTGGCGAATCAGGGGCCGCAGTCAGACGAAGATTGCGGCGAGCCCTCCGTCTCGGTGCTGCTCGGGAATGCGAACGATACGTTTCAAGCCCAGATGCAGTTTCCGGTGCGCGCGACACCGACAGGACTGTCGGTAGTCGGTCTGGTGGCAGTCTCGGACCTCAACGGGGACGGTCGGCTCGACCTGGCCATGGCGGGCTCAGGCGGATGCGGAATCTGGCTCGGGAACGGAGATGGAACATTCGGGGCGCAGATCGACCTCTCGAGTGCAAACGCCGGCGGGTTGGCGATTGCGGACTTCAACGCGGATGGGCGGATGGACTTGGCCGTGTCGAACCACTGGGCGCACTCGGCCTCGGTGCTGCTCGGAAACGGCGACGGCACCTTCCAGGCGAAGACTGATTACGCTGTGGGGGCCTTTTCCCGCTGGGTGGTCAGCGGGGACCTCGATGCGGATGGACGGCCCGACTTGGTGGTGGGATGCGACTACCCGGACACACTTACGGTGCTGCTCGGGAATGGAGATGGCTCGTTCCGGACAAAGACCAACCTCGGCATTCCGGCACCCGCCGTCTTGGCGATCGCGGATGTAAACATGAACGGACGCCTTGACTTGGTCGGAATGGGCGGGATCGCTACCTCGAACGCTTTCGTCATGCGTATCTTGCCTGGGCAAGGTGATGGGACTTTCGGAGTGGAGACCGACTTCTTCACCGGAGGGCAGTTTCCCGCCGGCCTGGCGATTTCCGACTTTAACGCGGATGGGAAGCCGGACTTGGGGGTCGTGAACTCGACTTTCGGGGTTTCGGTACATCTTGGAAACGGAGATTTGACATTCGGGGCGAAGCCGGACACGGTCGGCACCGGTGAACGCCCCTTCGCCATAGCGACCGCGAACCTCAACGCCGACCAGCACCAGGATCTGGCAGTTGCGAACGCCGGATCGAATGCCGTCTCAATATTGCTTGGGAACGGCGACGGCTCCTTCCAGGCGAAGATGGACTACGGTGTCGGGGACTCTCCCCATTCTTTGGCGATTGGGGACCTTAATGCGGACAGTCGGCCGGATCTGGTGGTGGCGAACTGGAACAACCAGAAGTTATCCGTTCTGCTCGGGAATGGGGACGGAACGTTCCGGGCCGGGAAGGATGTCGGGCCGGTATACTCGCCGGCCTCGGTGGCGATGGGGGACCTCAATGCAGACGGTCGGCTGGACTTGGCCGTGGCGGCGGAACATCTTCGCGGCGGAGTCTCGGTGCTGCTCGGAAACGGCGACGGGACGTTTGGGCTCAAGACCGACTACTACACCGCGGACAACACAGGGATGTCGGTGGCGATCGCGGATCTCAATGACGACGGGCGGTTGGATCTGGTGGTGGTGGCCGGGGACTTCCGTGCCACAGTTTCCGTGCTGTTTGGGAATGGGGACGGGACGTTCACGATTATGGGCGATCTTGACGCTGATCCCTATGCGAGATCTGTGGCGATTGCAGACTTCAACGTGGACGGGCGGCCGGACATCGTGGTAGGGAGCGCTTCGGGTGTTGCCTCCGTGTGGCTCGGGAGCAGCAATAGCTGGTTCGGGCCGAGGAATGACTACAGCGCCGGAAGCAGCTCGGTCGTCATCATGGACCTCGATGCGGACGGGCGATTGGACTTGGCGACTGCCGACGGCATCGTCTCCGTGCTGCTCGGGAAAGGCGATGGGACGTTCCGGGCCAGCGAGAAGTTCGGGAGCGGGCCCTTTCATGGGTTCGTGTCGGCTGCCGATCTCAACGCGGACGGGCGGCCAGACCTGGCGGTGACGAACGCCTGGTCGAGCACCATCTCCATCTTTCTGAATCACAGTGCGCCGCCATTTCCGTTCTTCCTGGCCTTTGACCTCAGCCCTGGCACGCTCAATCTTTCCTCCCGCGGGCACTGGGTCAGCGGGTACCTCGAACCGACCTCGCCGCACTCGCCGGGTGACATCGACGTCGCCTCCGTCCGGCTCAACAAGTCGGTACCGGTCGATCCCGGGGCGCCGGCGTCTATTGGCGACCACGATGGCAACGGCATCCCCGACCTGATGGTGAAGTTCGACCGGGTCGCCCTCGAACTGACCCTATCAGAGGGCGATGATGTCCCAATTCAACTCACGGGGTTGCTGGCCGGCCAGGCGTTTAGTGGCACCGCCCACATCCGCGTTCGCCGGGGCGTGGTCTCGCTCCCGGCGCTTGGCAGCCGCATGCTGGTAGGCGCCGCGTCGCGGGTGCAGTGGGTGATCCCGGCCGGCGCCGCGATTGAGACGGTGACGCTGCTCCAATCCCTCGATGGCGGGAGCACCTGGAGCCGAATCGCCGGCGGAGTGCCTAACAGCGGGAGCTACCCGTGGACGGTGCCGGATGCCGTGACCGACCACGCCGTCGTGGCGGTGCTAGCGGAGTCGGCCAGCGGCGCAACGGACGGCGTTCTGGGGGTGAGCGACCGGTTCTCGATCGAAGCCGCCGTGGGCGTGGACCCTATCGATCCTGCGCCGCTGGCATTGGCGATACGAGCGTCGGTCGCGGGCGGACGACTCCGGATTCAGATTGCGCTGCCGGACGCGAGCCCGGCACGGCTGGAGCTGGCGGATGTCAGTGGCCGGATGCTGAGGACAATCCAGGTGGGCGACCTCGGGGCCGGAATCCATTCGCTCGACCTCGACAGCAGCGAGGCGCTGCGGTCGGGGATCTATTTCTTGCGTCTCACTCAGGGCCGGAGCCAGACTCGGGCCCGCGCGGCGGTTCTCAATTGATATAGCGACCCAAGGTCAAAGTGTCGCTTTGTTACCGATGTGGATGGACGCAGTGACGGAATAGGCTGAGCGATTCGAACGTCGAGTCACACTTGTATTCGCTGGTTCTACCCACGTCCCCGCCCTGTTCGCTCGAAGCAGATTGTGTCCCCTTCCTTCGATGCGCCGGGGTGACGGGCCCGCACGAGTTGTCCGGGCCCGTCACCTACCGGCACCGCGCTACGGCGTCACCAACACGGTGCGTCTGGACACGATCCGGCCGTCTTTGATGACCGGGTCGAAGTAGACGCCGGAGCGCTGCACCGACACCTTCCGCCCGCTCAGGTCAAAGAACGTCCGGCCCCGCACCTCGGCAAGCTTGAATACACGGCGGCCAATCACGGGGGCAGCAGACTCCTCACGGGAAAGGCCGGCCGACATGCCGCCACCACCACCCGTCAATTGTGTCTCGCAAGCGCCACTACCTGGTATCGTGGGAGTAACGGCCCGCATGACCCCGTAGCCTGGAGCGCCCACCCACACGTAGGTGCCGACTCCATCGATGTTGCTGGTGGCGACGCGAGCGCCAAGCCTGTTTCGGTAGTACGCATTGGCGGACGTTACCTCTGGCCTGATGACTGGCGAGCCACCCGACGTCCAGCGGATCGTCTCCTCGCCGTCCCCATTATCCATGGGCACCTGGCGGTCGGGGCCCGAACTAAACGCATCGCCCGACGTGAGGTGCAGTCTGTATCCACACGAATCGGCCGCAATCCCGCGGCGCAACGTCTTGACGTACATTGAGTCGCCGAAAGTCGCTCCGTCGTCGGCCGAGCGCCACAAGCCGTACTTGAGGCGGTACGTGGGGGCGTACGCGGTGGACTTCATGAAGATGACAGCCAGCCAATCGCCTTTCTCTGTATGAAGGAACTCGTGGACGCCATTCCAAGTCTCTGTCTGGAGCCTGGAGGTTTCGCCAAAGCAGTTTGTGTCGCTTCCCGGGGGGTCTTGGCCGTAGCCGCCCAAATTGTCGACCAAGGTCCATGTACTTCCGCCGTTGGTTGAGCGGTAAATGCCGTTCCAGCCACCCGCGAGGGCCGTTCCGTTATACTCCGACACCGTCATCATCCCTGCCGGCAGTCCGCCACTGGTTGGCAGCAGCGGCGCCGCCGTCCAGTTGGCTGCGTCGGACGAGTAGTAGATGGCCCCATTCACGCTCAGCCAGTACTTGCTCCCCTTACAGAGACTGCGCAGGAACGTGCTGTTGGCGGTAAACGGCGGGCCAGGGCTTACCTTGGACCACGCTCCTCCACTTACGGACTTCCACAGGCGCCAGTTCTTGGTCTTGCTAGACGGCGCCTCGGTCACGTATGTCGTGCTTCCGTCGAACAGGATGCCGTTGACATTTCCCCCGAGGTCGTCACCATCGTTCCAGTCGTCGTCGCTGTTGTTGTTCTGGTTTGCCCAACCGCTCGAGCCCTTCTTCCAGAGGCCTATGTCATAGTACCCGGCCCACAGGTCCTTATTTCCGTCGAAGGCGAGCGCCGCGACGTTGACGTTGTCGAGGTTTGTCGTGTTCCACGGGCTGGACTCCGAGTCGGTGTGTTGCTTTGCGAACTTGGAACCGTCGTACCTCCACACAAACATCGCCGTGGCCCAGTACTGGCCGTCCGCGCTCACCGAATTGGCGACGTTTGATATGGTCATTCCCCTGGCGTTGCGGCAGTCGGCCCAGCCCTTCTCCCAAGTCGATCCGTCGTCATGTCTGCTCCATCCAGTTGTGCTGCCCTTCGTAGTCTTCCAGAGTCCGGCAGCCGTCGGGATTGTGGGGCAGGCATCCTTCTGGACGTTCAGACACCAGTCGTATGTACCATCGGTCCAGACCGCACCGGTTAGTGCCACGGCGTTGCCGCCGACGGTGACCGCGTGTTTTGTCCATTGTGGGCTGCCGGCATTGTACGTGTAGATATAGCC
>JBKJXJ010000074.1:0-7467 GCA_046716125.1 Candidatus Eiseniibacteriota bacterium | reverse complement strand
AGGTGACAGCCCACCAGAACTACGGATATATGCTCCTGGTCAACGGCCGGTTCGCCGAGGCGGAACAGGAGCTTCGGCGGGCGCGCGAGCTCGATCCTCTCTCGCCTTACGTCGCGGCGATGAACCTGTGGCCTCTCTACGAAGGAAGGCGGTACGAGGAGGCCGTGGCTGGTGCGGAGAAACTGCTGAGGCTGTCGCCGGACCTGGCTCTCCCGCGGCTCGTGCTGGCGCAGGCCCTCTTCCACCGGGGCGAGCGGGATCGAGCCGTGCGGGAGTTCGAGACTGTCGCCAGGCAGACCACTGAATTCCCGGTCATCACCGCGTGGCTCGGCTGGGCCTACGGGCGGGCCGGCAGGCACCGCGACGCCGAACGAATCCTCGCTGATCTGGCCTCCGCGCCTCCCGAGCGCTTCGTCCAGCCCTACGCCCGGGCGCTCGTGCTGGTGGGGCTCGATCGGAAGGAGGAGGCGCTGACCTGGCTCGAAAAGGCCGTGGATCAGCACACCGAGGAGGTCGTCTTCCTAAAAGTGGAGCCGGCGATGGACCCGCTCCGCTCCGATCCACGATTCGCCGCGCTGCTCCGCAAGCTGGGCTTCGAGCACTGACCGCGGCCGCTCGGGCGTCCGAGCGTGATACTGCTACCATGCCGGGGTCACCGTCGCTCGCCGTGCCCCTGGGACCTCCCGCATGACGCAGGACATCGATCAACTCTGCATCAACACCATCCGCACGCTGGCGATGGACGCCGTCCAGGCGGCCAACTCGGGCCATCCGGGAACGCCGATGGCGCTGGCGCCGGTCGCCTACACCCTGTGGCAGCGGCGCCTGCGCTTCGATCCCGAAGATCCGCTCTGGATGGACCGCGATCGCTTTGTGCTCTCGGTCGGCCACGCCTCGATGCTCCTCTACGCACTGCTCTATCTCACGGGCGTGCGCGCGGTCCGATCCGGGCACGGGACGCCCGGCGAAGCGTCGGTGCCGCTCGAGGAGATCGAGCGCTTCCGTCAGCTCGACAGCCGGTGTCCTGGACACCCTGAGTACGGGATCACGGCCGGGGTCGAGACCACGACCGGACCGCTGGGTCAGGGTGTGGGGAACAGCGTCGGCATGGCGATCGCTTCGCGCTGGCTGGCGGCCCGCTACAACCGGCCCGGGTTCGCGATGTTCGGTCACGACGTCTACGCGCTCGCCAGCGACGGCGATCTGATGGAGGGTCTCTCGCACGAAGCCGCATCGCTCGCCGGACATCTGAAGCTCGGCAACCTGTGCTGGATCTATGACAGCAACCGCATCACGATCGAGGGCTCGACCGATCTCGCCCTGAGCGATGACCCGGCCGCGCGGTTCGCCGCCTACGGCTGGCACGTGGAGCACGTCAGGGACGCGAACGACACGGCGGCGCTCGAGCGGGCGCTCGACGCGTTCGAGCGCACCACCGACCGTCCCACGCTGATCGTCGTGGACAGCCACATCGGCTATGGCGCGCCGCACAAACAGGATTCGCGCGAGGCGCACGGCGAGCCGCTGGGCGAGGACGAGGTGCGCGGAGCCAAGCGCTTCTACGGCTGGCCCGAGGACGCGAAGTTCCTGGTCCCCGATGGCGTGCGCGAGCATTTCGCGGCCGGGGTCGGCGCGCGCGGCGTCCGCTTACGCCGGGAATGGACGTCACGATTCGCCGCGTACCGGGCCGCGTTCCCGGTCGAAGCGGACGAAGTGGAGCGCATCCAGGAGCGGCGGCTGCCCGAGGGCTCGAGCGATGGGATCCCGGCATTCGCCGCCGACGCCAAAGGGATGGCGACCCGGGAGTCGTCCGGCAAGGTTCTGAACGGCCTGGCGAAGAGCATCCCGTGGTTGCTTGGCGGCTCGGCCGATCTCGCCCCCTCGACCAAGACGCTGCTGACATTCGACGATGCCGGCGACCTCCTGCCCGGGAACGCCGGCGGCCGCAACCTGCATTTCGGCGTGCGCGAGCACGCGATGGGTGCGGTGCTGAACGGTCTCTCGCTCTCGGGGCTTCGCCCCTTCGGCGCCAGCTTCCTGGTGTTCAGCGACTACGGCCGGCCTGCGATCCGGCTCGCGGCCCTGATGGAGCTGCCGGTCATCTACGTCTATACGCACGACTCGATCGGCCTCGGCGAGGATGGCCCCACCCATCAGCCGGTCGAGCATCTGCTCTCGCTGCGGGCGATCCCGGGGCTGATCGTGCTCCGCCCCGCCGACGCCAACGAGGTGGCGGAGTGCTGGAGGGTGATCCTGCCGCTCACCGATCGCCCCGCCCTACTGGTCCTCTCGCGCCAGGCGGTCCCGACCCTCGACCGCAAGCGCTTCGCGTCCGCCGCCGGCGTCGCCCGCGGCGCGTACGTGCTGACCGATGCGCCCGGTGGCGCCCCGGAGTTGATCCTGATCGGCACCGGGAGCGAGGTGTCGTTGTGCGTGAAGGCGCACGAGGCGCTGGCGCAGGATGGGTTCCGCAGCCGCGTGGTGAGCATGCCATCCTGGGAGCTGTTCGACGAGCAGCCGCGCGAGTATCGCGACGCGGTGCTGCCGCCGGGCGTCGGCGCACGGATCGCGGTCGAGCAGGGCGCGGCGATGGGATGGGAGCGTTACGTCGGCGCCGGCGGTCTGACGATCGGGATGCGGACGTTCGGCGCCTCGGCTCCGCTGGTGGATCTGCAGCGGAAGTTCGGCTTCACGGCGGAGCACATCGTCGCGGCCGCGGAGCAACTGCTGGGCCGCGCCGGGCGCGCCGTCGGGGCGGAGGGGAGGTCCTGATGCAGATGGGCATGATCGGGCTCGGCCGCATGGGTGCGAACATGGTGCGCCGCCTCATGCGCGGCCGCCACGGCTGCGTCGCGTACGACCGCTCGGCTGACGCGGTGGCGGCGATGTCAAAAGAGGGGGCCGCCGGCGTCGGCGGGCTCGACGACCTGGTCGCCAGGCTCGTGCCGCCGCGCGTCGTGTGGATGATGGTCCCGGCCGCGGCCGTGGACGGCGCCATCGACGACGTGGCGCCGCTGCTCCAGAAGGGCGACACGATCGTGGATGGCGGGAACTCCTCGCATGTGGACGACCTCGCGCGCGCGGCGAGGCTTGCCCCGCGCGGCATCCACTACGTGGATGTCGGGGTGAGCGGCGGGGTGTGGGGATTGGAGCGCGGCTACTGCCTGATGATCGGCGGCGACCCGCAGGTGGTGGCGCGTCTCCAGCCGTTGTTCGCCACGCTTGCCCCGGGGCGCGGCGAGGCCGCGCGCGCCGGAGCGGCGGAGGCGGGCAAGGACACCGCGCCGCTCGGCTACCTGCACTGCGGCCCGACCGGCGCCGGACACTTCGTGAAGATGATCCACAACGGGATCGAGTACGGGCTGATGGCCGCCTACTCCGAGGGTCTCAACATCCTGCGCCACGCGAACGCGGGGGCGGAGGGCCAGGCGCATGACGCGGAGACCGCCCCCCTGCGCGACCCCGGACGCTATCGCTACGAATTCGACCTCGCGGCGATCACCGAGCTGTGGCGGCACGGCAGCGTGGTGTCGTCGTGGCTGCTCGATCTGACCGCCGCCGCGCTGGCGACGGATCCCGCGCTCTCGCGCTTCTCGGGCCGCGTCTCGGATTCGGGCGAGGGGCGCTGGACGCTCCAGGCCGCGAACGATCTCGGCGTCCCGGCCCATGTGCTGGCGGCCGCGCTGTTCGAGCGCTTCGCCTCGCGCGGCGAGGCCGAGTTCCAGGATCGCGTGCTCTCGGCGATGCGCTTGGCGTTCGGCGGGCATCTGGAGAAGGGATGAACGACAAGCCGCACTCCGACGCCCTGGTGTTCTTCGGCATCACGGGCGATCTCGCCTACCGGAAGATCTTCCCCGCGCTGCAACGGCTGGTTCGCCGCGGACGGCTGGACGTTCCGGTCATCGGCGTGGCGCGATCGGAGATGTCGAACGACGAACTGGTCGAGCGCGCGCGCGCGAGCGTCACCGAGCACGGCGGCGGAGTCGACCCGGTCGCGTTCCCGAAGCTCGCCTCGCTGCTCCGCCACGCCTGGGGCGACTACGAGGATCCCGCGACGTTCGCGCGGCTCCACCAGGTCCTGGGGCAGGCGCGGCATCCGCTCTATTACCTGGCGATCCCGCCCAGTCTGTTCCCGGTGCTGATCCAGAACCTCGCAGGCTCCGGATGCTGCACCGCCGGGGCGCGAATCGTGGTGGAGAAGCCGTTCGGGCGGGATCTGAGCTCGGCGCGCGACCTCAACGCGATCATCCATCGCGCGTTCCCCGAGGAGTCGGTGTTCCGGATCGACCACTACCTCGGCAAGGAAGCGGTGCAGAACATCCTCTACTTCCGGTTCGCCAACGCGTTCCTCGAGCCGATCTGGAATCGCACCTACGTGGAGAACGTCCAGATCACCATGGCGGAGAGCATCGGTGTGGCCGGCCGCGGGAAGTTCTACGAGGAGACCGGCGTCCTGCGCGACGTGATCCAGAACCACATGCTCCAGATCGTGACCTATCTGGCGATGGAGGCGCCGTCGTCCATGTGGTCCGAGGCCATCCGCGAGAACCAGGCGGACGTGCTCCGGGCGGTGCGTCCGCTCTCGATGGAGCACCTCGTGCTCGGTCAGTTCCGCGGCTACCGGCAGGAGCCGGGGGTCGGCGCGGACTCCAATATGCCGACATTCTCGGCGCTCCACCTGTTCGTGGATTCGTGGCGCTGGCACGGCGTCCCGTTCTTCGTGCGCGCCGGCAAGCACCTGAAGACCACCTGCACCGAGGTGGTGGTCGAGCTCAAGCAGCCACCGCCGGTCGTCTTCGGAGAGCCGCAGCCGCGGGACGGCAACTTCGTACGGTTCCGGCTCTCGCCGCAGGTCGTGATCGCGATCGGCGCGCGCGCCAAGGAACCGGGCGAAGGCATGCGGGGCCGGCCCGTGGAGTTGTCGGTGATGGAGAGCCCGGAGCAGGGCGCCGGGAATCGGCTCGAGGCCTACGAGCGTCTGCTCGGCGACGCGATGATGGGCGACGCCACGCTGTTCGCACGCCAGGACCTGGTCGAGGCCGCATGGGCGATCGTGGAACCGGTGCTCCGCTGCGGGCTGCCGGTGATCGCGTACGACCCCGGGGGCTGGGGCCCCGCCGAGGCGGATCGTCTGGTCGCCGGCGTGGGTGGGTGGAACGCCCCGACGTGAGCGGGTCGCCCGCATCGCCTGAGGTTCGAATCGGCGAGTCGTCTGACATCATCGAGATGCTCGCCGCCGATCTCGAAGCCTGCGTGCGACGGTCGGGGGCGGACCGCCGACGCTTCACCCTCGCGATCCCGGGCGGCTCGGTGGCGACACGCTGCTTCCCGCGGCTCGCGACGCTTCCTCTCGACGTGTCGCGACTTGAGTTCTTCTGGGTGGACGAGCGCGCGGTGCCGCCCACCCACGACGATTCGAATCATGCGCTGGCGCAGCGACTGTGGCTCGGCCCCGCGGCCGTGCCGCCCGGGCGTGTCCACCGCATGCGGGGCGAGGCGCCCGACCTGGACCGTGCCGCGCGCGAGTACGCGGACGAGCTGGCGAAGCATGCCGGCGACCCGCCCCGACTCGACTACGTGCTCCTCGGCGTCGGTCCCGACGGCCACGTCGCTTCGCTCTTCCCCGGACATCGCGCGCTCGGGGAGACGGAGCCGGTGCTCGCGATCGCGGACGCCCCGATCCCGCCGCCTCGGCGGTTGTCCCTCTCGATGCCGATCCTGATCGGCGCCGCGCGCGTCGCGATCGTGGCGTTCGGGAAAGCGAAGGCGGCTGTCCTCCGGGAAGCTCTCGAAGACCCCGCATCGACCCTGCCCGTGGGGCAGGTCGCTCGCGGGGCGTCGAGCGGTCTGATCCTGCTCGACCGGGCGGCCGGGGCGGGATTGAGCGCTCGTGCCGGGGACTCGGGCTGAACGCAGAGCTAGCAATCGCCGGGATGGCGCGTCACTGGTCCAGGCCCGATCGCGCCGAGCCGGCGCCATGCCGTCAGCGCATGACCTGGAATGCCCGCGTCCGCACCTCGCCGTCGAGCCGGACCCTCATCCAGTAGGTCCCGGTCGGCAGTGGTGCACCGGCAGCATCCCGCAGATCCCAGCGCAGAACGATCCGCCCATCAGCCGCCGGTGCCGAGGCGACCGTACACAGCCGGCGCCCGGCCACGTCGAAGATCCCCGCATCGAGCCGCCGCCCGATGAGCCCGACTGGAACGTCGAGAGTGAAGGCCACACTGCTACGGCCCGGATTGGGGAACGCCGGCCCGAGCGAGAGACCGGCGGACAGGTCCGGCCTGGAGGCGTCGAGCACGCAGCCGCCGAGCATGTAGCTGCCTGGTCCGGTGGCGTCGGTCGCAAGCTGCGGGAGGCATCCGAGCGGACCAGCCTGCCAGGGAATGGCCAAACCGGTGATCGAGACGAACATGTCGCCGTCCCCCGGATCGCCGATCTTGTCCCGGCTCACGATGAACTCGATCGTCCCCTCCGGGGTGTGCGTGAACGCGTCCGGCTGGCCCGACGCGTTCCCCTCGGGGGCGTCGTAGCTGTAGGAGGCATTGACCGTCTCGCCGCAGATGTTCACGGAGAGCGAGGTGGTGCGCTGCCCGCTCGGGTCCTGCCACTGCACGATCCAGTGCCCCGCCGGGCTCTCCCCCAGCTCGACGACGCGGAGCGTCACCATGATCCTGCCGGCGTGCGGACCGGAGAAGAGCTCGGCGAAGGCGATGTCGAGGATGTCCGTCTCGGCACTGGGGCCGTCACCCTCGGGGTCGGTGACGACGACCTCTCCGGGTGGCTGGCAGAGTGTTTGGGATGGCGATGCCACGAGGCGGGCGGGGACGGCGAGGGTGAGGCATGCGGCAACCAAGGCAACCAGGGCGACCAGGCGCGGACGCTTCATGGCTGATTTCCTCCGGGGAACTCGTGACACGGAGAGGATCGCGGAGGGGGATTGAGCGGCGCTTGACCCAGAGCGCCAACCCTTTGTAAGTCCGAGCGATGGGCCCGCAACCGGGTGCGGGTCGAGGCAGCCGGCTATTCCGCCGAGAACCGCTCCAGCATCCGCCGCTCCACTGCCGGCAGGACGTGCACCCGCTCCCATCGCGCGAGCTTCGGCCGGAACACGAACTCGGGCGCGGCGCCCCTGGCGATCCGCTCGCGCACCGGCGCCCACGCGCGCTGGGCGGCCGCTCGGTCGCCGGAGCGGATCGCGATCGCCCCCTCGACGATGCGGGCCAGGTCGCACCATGGCCCCCAGGCGAGCGCCTGCTTCACGTGCGCGCGAGCCGCAACGAGATCACCGCCAGCGAGCGCCGCCCAGCCGCGCAGCGCTTCGGCCGTGGCGTTCTCCGCGTCGAGCAGCGCGGCCTCGTCGAGCTGTCGCCGGGCATCCGCGACGCGATCGGCGAGCAGCAGGTCGCGGGCGAAGTCGCAGCGCAGGTCAACGACCCCGGTCGCACGCGCACCGCGGCGTCGTAG
>JBKJXJ010000073.1:0-6242 GCA_046716125.1 Candidatus Eiseniibacteriota bacterium | reverse complement strand
CCTCGTCGATCAGACCATCCCCGTCATTGTCCCGGCCGTCCTGGAAGTCCTCGTCCAGCCAGAGGTACTTGTAGAGTTCGTCCTTGTCCGCGGAGTCTTTGTCGTCATCGCTCAGCCGCTGACCGTCGATCTGCCCGTCGTAGGAACGATACATCCGGTCTTGGGGATCCAGGGTCGGCGGCCGCCACTCGTTCTGAAGGCTCACGCGCCGGATCGCCGCGGGGTCGGTCGCGGTGTTGTTGACGCCGCCGACGCTCAGCAGGATGAATGACAGGTACTCGACCC
The DNA here is from genome assembly GCA_046716125.1 of Candidatus Eiseniibacteriota bacterium. Taxonomy (GTDB): domain Bacteria; phylum Eisenbacteria; class RBG-16-71-46; order RBG-16-71-46; family RBG-16-71-46; genus WS-11. Next base: position 5,957 of record JBKJXJ010000073.1, on the reverse strand, counting down.
CCGATGACCCCGGCCACTGTCCGGAGGGATCGGTGGAGAGACCGAGGAAGGGGTTGCCGACGAGGCCGAAGTTCGTGACCTTCATGTAGATGTTGCCGACGTCGAGCACGGCGCCCGGTCCGAAGATGTCCGGGAGCGCCATGGGCTGGGCCGTGCGCCCCTCACCCGCGGGCGGGAAGAGCTCCGGATACGCGGCCTTGAACTCCTGGAGCATGGCTTCGTCGGCGCGCGCGTGGGCGCGCGTCGCGGCCCCTGCGAGCATCAGCGCGACCAGCCCCAGCACGGGCAATACGCGGAATCGCCTCATCGATCGTCTGGTCTCCAATTTTGCAAATTTGCCGGACATCAGAAGGTGACGCTGACCCCCATCCGCACGTTTCGGCCTTCCTGGAACACGCGCGGGTCGTTCACCGGGACCCAGTCGTCCACGCCGTCGCCATTGAGATCCCTGCGATAGGCCCCGCCCGCGCGACCGGTCTCGGTGTAGTAGATGAGGTAGTCGTCGTCGCTGCCCTGGCTGATGAACGGGTTGGGGAACGTGCTCTGCGAGATGGAGTTGAGGTTGCGCACCCCGAGCACATTCCGTGCGTCGACGAACACCGTCACGTTCTGTCCCCAGATCCGATAGTACTTGTCGCCGTCGAGCGTCAGGTTCGAGTTGGACGGCTGGCGCCGCGAGAACTCCAGCTTGGGATCCGGCCGGCGGTCGTTGCGGAACGCCGGCGTAAAGGGGAAACCCGATCCGTAGGTCCAGAGCATCCGGAGTCCCCACTTGCCCGGGTCCCGGATCACGCCCTGGACGCTCAGGGTGTTGCGCTGGTCCCAGCGCAGGGGCTGTTCGGAGATGGGCAGGTAGAGACGTCCGCCGTTGAAGAACGCCAGCGCCGAGTTGGGATCCGACGCCACGCCGGTCGCGATCTGATACGTGTAGTTGATCTCGGCCGAGAACTTGTGGCTGAAGCTCTTGATGAAGCTGGCCTCGAACCCGCGCGCGCTGGCGTAGTCCCCGTTGTCCCAGAAGGTCGACTGGTCCGGGTCGTCCGGATTCTGCCGCGCCGTGATCAGGCCGTAGATGTCCTTGAAGAAGACCGAGAACTGACCCGAGAGGTCACGCGAGAACAGGTGCTGCACGCCGGCCTGGTAGGCGATGTTGGTCTCGGGCTCGAGATCCGGATTGCCCTGGGTCCCGACCGCCGAGCCCGCCCCGCGGTTCTGGAACACGAAGTTGCGCGACGGCGTCTGGTAGGTGCGCCCGTAGTGGAAGCTGAGCACGTCCTTGTCGGAGATCGGGTAGGCGATCCCCAGACGCGGACTCACCTGCTGCTTGTAGCGCTTGCCGCTCGGGAGGTCGCTGGTCGGGATCTGGTCGCCCGGCGTGAACATGTCGTAGCGCAGTCCGGCGTTGAGCACGAGCCCCTCGAACTCCCAGCGGTCCTGGAAGTAGGCGGCGCCCTCCGGATTGAAGTTGAGGAACGACGACCGCGTCGCGCCGGGCAGGCCGTTGCTCTCGGAGTTCGGCAGCGACAGGCTCAGATTCTCGACACGGTTGTACTTCACCTCGATCCCGGTCTTGAGCGTGTGCTGCTTGACCTTGCGGGTCGAGAAATCGCTCTTGAGCGTGTACGTGTTCGTGTTGCGCTTCAGATACGCCGGGAAGTCGCCGTGCGTGGCGAAGTACGGGTTCTGCTCGCTCCCGGCGCCCGTATTCCCGTTCCAGTACTCGGGGCTGCGGTTCTCGTACTGCCAGGGCTCCTTGCCCTGCACCGCGGTGAGCGTCCGGTAGCGCACCGAGGCGAGCCGGGTGGTCCATACGCTCTTGTCGGAGAGCTGGTTCGTCCACACGCCGGTGAACTGCTGATAACGCTCGTCGGTCGTCGGGACGTGATCGGGCATGTTCTGGTACACGAAGGTGCTGTCGTCCTGGGTCGCCGACCAGGTCCCGTAGCGCGGCGTGATGCGCGGCGGGTTGCCCGGCAGCGTGTCGTACGTGACCTTGACGTACCCCTCGCGGCTCCACAGATGGTTGTAGGGCGTCGCGATGGAGTGGTTGTTGATGGTCTCGAACGTCACTTTGTGCCGCGGGGTCGCCCGGTAAGCGAGCTTGAAGTTGGTGTTGATCGCGTTGCTCTGCCGGAATCCGAACTGCAGGAAGTCGAACAGCGTGTGCCGGGACTTGGTCATGCTCGACTTGAGGTAGGTGTCGCTGAACGTCCCCTCGTAGGTCGCGTAGTAGGTCAGCTTCTTGATCGGGGTCGGGCCGCCGAAGCCGAACGTGAACCGGTCGTAGTTGTTGAACGTCTTGGACGGGTCGCCGTAACGGTCGGTGTCCCAGCGCACCTCGCCGCGGAACTGGTCGGTCCCCTCGCGGGTGTTGACCGAGATGACGCCCGAGAGCGCGTTCCCGTACTCGGCGTCGAACCCGCCCGAGCGGATCTCGGTGCCGGCCACGGCCAGGTTGGCGATGTTGGGTCCCCGTCCGCCGAGCGGATCGGAGACCTCGACGCCGTCGAACTGGAACTTGACCTCGCCCGAGCGACCGCCGCGGAAGAACAGTTCGCCTCCCTGGGTGACGACGCCCGCCTTGGTCGCGACCGCGGCGCGCAGGTCATCCACCGGGAGCTCCTTCAGCTTCTCGGCCGAGATGGACTGGGTCGTCGTGGAGGACTTGACGTCGATCTGCTTCTGGGCGCGGACCTCGATCTCCTCGAACTCCTTCGTGATCTTCTGGCCGGCGAATGTGAAGTTGACGGTCGCCGTGGCGCCGGCGCTGACCTGCACCGACTGGACCTGCTTGTCGTAGCCGACCTGCATGGCCTGGACCTGGACGGTCCCCACCGGCACGCCCACGATGACGAAGTTGCCGTTCTCGTCCGTCATCGTCCCCTGCTTGGTGCCCACGATGATCACGTTGGCGAACGCGATCGGGCCCCCACCCTTCTCCACGACCTTGCCTGTCACCCGGCCGACCGCGGCCGACCCGGCCGGCGCCCCCTGCGGAAAGGCCGGCACGGCCATCAGAAGCACGAGGGCAGCGGTTCCCGCCGCCGCGACCAAACGTCTGCCGATGATGTTGATCATCCGACTGGACCCCTCAGGGTGGAGGGCGTGGCCGAAGGGGGTCGCCACGCATGGAATGTGCCCACGATGCCCTGCGATGTGCACGCTGTCAACGCCTTTTGCAGTTGAGAGTTGAAGCATCAGGGTGGAGGCGGATCAGGTTCGCGCCGCGGAACCGAAGCAGGCCGGTGAGACGATCCGGGGGGGCCCGGAGGGCGTGGTCGTGGAGCAACTCACCGCGCGACGCGCCTCCGGAAGACGGCCCGAACACCGCGATGCCCTACGCCCTGTCGATGCACAATATGGCGCCGGTGCCAAGGACCTGTCAAGCACCAATTCGGCGTCCCTGGGTTCAGAACGGCCACCTCATCTGGACCGCCAGGTGCTGATGGGCGCCCCGCGAGCGGGCCGGATCGACGAAGTCGGCGCGCACCCACTCGTAGGCGTATCCCAGATCCAGGCTCCAGCGCGATCCCAGGGGCTGGAAGCCGAAGCCGCCGGTCGCGACCGCGCTGCGCGAGGCGTCGTCGGAGCCGAGATCATCGCGGTCGCTGATCCCGTAGTTCCATCCCAGACGCGCGAGGAAGGTGGCGCTGAGTCGATACTCGCCGCCCGCCCTGACGTCCCAGTCCCTGGGCTGTGGCCCGCCCGCGGTCGAAGCCTCGTCCGTCCTGCCGCTGCGGCGATGCACCTCGGCGCCGATCACGCCGCGACCGCCCGGCAGCGACACGCTCCCTCCACCCGAGAGCTCGTAGGATCGCTCATCGATCTGAGACGCGATGACCGATGCCGGCAGCGTCAGGGTGTCCGCTCCGACGCGGCTCCCGACCTCGCGCAGGAAATCGTTGAATCCCGGCTCGTCTCCGGCGTTCCGCGGGTACCAGGGCGTCACGATGGTGCGCCCGAAGCGGGTGCCGAAGCCGGCGCCGAGCTGGAGGGGTCCACTCGTCCACCGCACCTGCGTGCGCAGCGACGTGCCCTTCTCGTCCCGGTCCAGCCGCTTGCCGCTGCCGGAGAGCGGCGCCTGGATCGCACCGGCCGAGATGGACCAGAAGTAGAACTCCTCCGAGTGCGAACGCCACGCCCTGCCGTCCGCCGCCCACTCGAGCCCGCGGCCGAAGCGGCCGACGAGGGATGCCTGGCCGATGTCGAACGGCCGGTCCTCATCGACCTTCGAGGTGGACCGCAGTCCCTCGAGGGTCGAGCGCACCTTGACCCGCGCGCGGTCATACCCGACCGCGAGCTTGATGTCGCGGGTCACGCGCATCGACACTCCCACCCCGCCGCGAAGGTCCGACGTCTCGACCCGGTCCGGGGTGAACAGGTCCGGCGGGGCCGCGATCGCGCTCTCCTTCCCTATGTAGTCGCCTTCGGGCAGGCGCAGGAACTCGAAGTAAGTGTCGTCGAACACCTCGATGCCGTACTGCAGCCGGATCGCGTAGTCGAAGCGGTCGCTCTTGAGCCAGGGCACGCGGCCGTTGGCCGCCCCGGCGAACGCCGGCAGGGTGAAACGTCCGCGCCGTTCGATGGTCCCGTCGAACGGGCGGTCCACCTGCAGGGTGGCGATCTCGGCCATCATGCCGTAGGCCGTCGACCCGGGCGAGCGCCGCCAGGTCTCGATCCCGTGGCGCACCTGCCGCGCCGACAACTCCTGGCGTTCGCGGAACGACGACGACCCCGCCGGGATATCCCGCAGGACCGAGCTCGACCTTAGAACCGGCCGGTACTCGAAGGTGGTGACCGAGTCCGCCTCGGCGATCCCGGTCGGGTTGCCGGCGAAGTCCCACAACGAGAGGCGGTTGTGGGGGTCGGCGGCGAGCGTGAGCCGTCCCATCCCGAGAAGTCGCGGGCTGCGGGCGAGCGGATCCGGCGCGTAATCGAGCGAGCGGAGCGCGGCGTCCAGATGCTGCGCGGACGCGCGCGGGACGCCCGCAAGCGTTCCCAGACACATCGCGATGACGAGCGCGCTCCTCAGAACCCTGGGCGAAGGGCCCATGCAGACTCCTTAGTCCGATCTGGTTCCAGCTGAAGACTCGGGGACTCGGCCGACCGCCGTGCGGACAAACGTCCGCCGCCTCCCGCGGGAAGGCGGCGCGGTCAACGAGGTGCGCGACGCACGGAGGCGGCATACTAGGGAAGCCCCCGCAGGAGTGTCAACGCGCGAGTCGCATCTCCCCCCCGGCCCGCCCCTTGGCGGTCCCGCCCGAAACGCACGGATGGCCCGCCAGGAAGAACCGCCACCTCCGCCCGATCGCGCGACTGATGCCGATCCGCGGGCCGGCGGCGATCCGCCGCCCGCTCCGTCTGGGCGGGAGCGCCGCGAGCCAGATCGGTCCGCGCGACAGGTCCGCGCCGTCGTCCGCCCCGGTAAGCCCGAGTGCCCGGGTGACGCAGCCCGGGCCCCGGGCCAGGCGCTCGAGCGCCACGACGCCGCGGCGGCGCTTCATCGCGGCGAGCCCCGACACCGGCTCGAGCGCGCGGATCAGCACCGCCGAGGCGACGCCGCCGGCGCCGGTCACGACGTTCATGCAGTGATGCATGCCGTAGCTGAAGTAGATGTAAAGGTGACCGGGCGGGCCGAACATGGTGCGGTTCCGCGGCGTCTCGCCCCGAAAGGCGTGGCTGGCCGGGTCGCCAGTCCCGCCATAGGCCTCGACCTCGACGATCCGCCCGACCAGCCGCGCAGTACGCGTGTCACGGACGATCAACCGACCCAGCAACGCGCGCGCGACGACCAACGGCGGACGCGCATAGAAGCGCCGAGACAACGGACGGGCCCCATCGAGGCTGACGATCGAACTCGGCTCCGTTCGAGAACGCGACGGGACGCCGCAGGGGGCGTCCGAGGCTCGCGGGAGCCAGGGATGGCGGAGCGAGTCTCGGATAGAGTGCGCCTCGGC
>JBKJXJ010000072.1:0-7114 GCA_046716125.1 Candidatus Eiseniibacteriota bacterium | reverse complement strand
TCGCCGGCGAGCAGGCACTCGAACAGCGTCTCGGCGGCGAGCATCCCCGACTTCATCGCGAGATGGATGCCCTTGAGCCGCGCCCCGTTGAGGAAGCCGCCGGTGTCGCCGCACAGGAGCAGCCCATCGGCCGAGAGCTTCGGCATCGCCCACCAGCCGCCTTCGGGGATCGCCTTGGCGCCGTAGGCGATGGGCTTCCCGCCCGCGAGCATCTCCCGCACCAGCGGGTGGGTCTTGAACCGCTGGAGGTTCGCGTGCGGGTCGCTGGTGGGGTCGTGCGCGTCGAGACCGGTCACGAACCCGACCGCCCAGTGCGTGTCGTCCATGCCGTAGATGAACGCCCCGCCGAAGGTGTCGTTGGGGAGGGGATACCCCATGGTGTGGATGACGCGGCCCTTCTGAACGCGGCCGGGAGGCATCTCCCACAGTTCTTTGACGCCGGTCGAGTACACCTGCGCGTTGCGGCCGACGGTGAGGCCAAGACGGGTCTCGAGCACCTTGGCGATCGTCCCGCGCGGGCCCTCGCACAGCACCGTCGCTTTTGCGTGGCAGTCGGCGCCTGGCTGGTAGTTAGCCTTCCGTTCGCCCGACCGGTTCACCCCCTTGTCTCCGGTGCGCACGCCCATCACCCGCCCGTTCTCGACCAGCGGTTCCGCCGCCGGGGTCTCGGTGACGACGAACACGCCCTTCGCCTCGGCGATCCCGGCCAGCCAGGCGACGAAGTCGCCGAGCGAGATGACGACGTTGCCGTGGTTCGAGAGCATGGGGGGCACGAGCGGCAGCCGGAACTTCCCGCGCTCCCACAGGAAGTACACGTCGTCGCCCGTGACCTCGCTCTCGATCGGGCAACCCTGCTCGCGGAAGTCGGGCATGAGCTCGCGCAGGGCGCGGGGATCGAGCACCGCGCCCGAGAACCCGTGGGCGCCGACGCGGGCGGCCTTCTCCAGCACGGCGATCGAGACCTCGCCCAGGGTCTTGCCCGGCGCCCCGGCGGCGATGCTCTGCTCGTGCCGAGCGATCAGGTCCGCGAGGTGGATGGCGCCCGCGAGCCCGGCGGGGCCGGCGCCGACGAACTGGACGTCGAACTCGAGGGTCTCACGCTCCACGGGTCGCTCCGGGGACGGCCGCCGCGCCCTCGTGCGCCTCGGCCTCGAGGAAGTGTTCGGCGTCGATCGCCGCCATGCACCCCATCCCGGCGGCGGTGACCGCCTGCCGGTAGACCGCGTCCACCACGTCGCCGGCCCCGAACACGCCGGGGATGTCGGTCTTCGTCCCGCCCGGCTGGACCAGCAGGTAGCCGCGCGCGTCGGTCGGCAGCTGACCGGCGAGGAAGGCGGTGTTGGGCTGATGACCGATGGCGATGAAGACGCCGTCGGTCGGGTGTTCGGTGATGGCGCCGGTCTTGAGATTGCGCAGACGGACCGCGGTCACCTTCTGCAGGCTCGGGTCGATGATCTCGGCGATCTCGCTATCCCAGATGAAGCGGATCTTCGGATTCGCGTGCGCCCGGTCCTGCATGATCTTCGAAGCGCGCAGCGTGTCGCGGCGATGGACCACGACGACCTCGCTGCAGAAGCGGGTGAGATAGGTGGCCTCCTCCATCGCCGTGTCGCCGCCGCCCACGACCACGACCCGCTTGTCGCGGAAGAAGAACCCGTCGCAGGTGGCGCAGGCCGAGACCCCCATGCCCATCAGCTGGGTCTCGCTCGGCAGGCCGGTGAGCTTGGCCGAGGCGCCGGTCGCGACGATCACCGTCTTCGCCGTGTACTCCTTGCCGTCCGCCCACACCGAGAACGGGCGGCGCGAGAAGTCCGCGCGCTCGGCGGTCGCCGAGATCATCTCGGTGCCGAATCGCGCCGCCTGGTCGCGCATGCGCTCCATGAGCTCGGGCCCGAGGATGGCCTCGCGGAAGCCCGGATAGTTCTCGACGTCACTGGTGATCGTGAGCTGGCCCCCGGGCTGAGGGCCGCCGATCAGCGCGGGTTTCCGGTTCGCGCGCGCCGCGTACAGGGCGGCCGTGTACCCCGCGGCGCCGGAGCCGAGGATGAGGATGTCATGGGGGGTAGAGGGCGGTGTCGGGGGGGCGGGCACACGGATCTCCGAGTCTGGGAGGGATCGATCTCGCGGCGGGCATTCTAGAGCAATCCCCGGGAGCATCCCAGGGACCAGCGACCGCGCCTTGAGATGCGCCAGACGGTCGATTCGGTGCGGGGGCCTACCGGACGCCGAAGATGTACTCGTTCAGATACTGGATGGTCGCTTCCTGGTCCGTGACCTCGTGGGCCATGAGGTCGCCGATCGTGACGATGCCGCACACGCCCTTGTCGTCCACCACCGGCAGGTGCCGGATGCGCTTCTCGGTCATCACGGCGCGGCACTCGCCGAGCGTCGTCTCCCGCCGGCAGAACGCCACCGGCGTCGTCATCACCTCACGCACCGGCGTCGTCGCGGGATCGCGCTTCATGGCGACGACGCGCCGCAGGATGTCGCGCTCGGTGAACATCCCGGCCACTCGCCCGGCCTCGAGCACCACGAGCCCGCCGATGGCTCGTTCGTTCATGAGGGTCGCGGCCGTGAGCGCCGAGTCCGCGGCGCCGATCGTGACGACCTGACCACCCTTCCTGGCAAGCACCACCTCAACCGTGGGCATCTGACACCTCCTCGTCGGGGGGATCTGACCGACAGGGCCGAGTCTCCACCTCCGGATGATGGGGTGCAACCGCTTTGATGGAGCCGCCGTCGGGTGTGGCGTCGGCAGGCGACGAGGGTCGGCCCGCTTGAGCCTTCACCCCCACTCCACTAGGTTGTCGGTCATGACCACTCAAGATGAGGCCCTCGCCGGGGCTGCGCCCGGCCCCGGGATGCTGAAACGCATGCGGGCGGCCATCGAGATGCTCGAAGCGATCGTCGGAGACCGCGGGCTGCTCGCCCACCTGGCGCCGGAGGAGCGGGCGCGCCTGATCCGGGCGGCGGGCCACGTGTTCAGCCCCGACGTCCGCGCGCGGCGGCGGATGGTCAAGGCGGGCGTGCGGCTTCGCAACGCGGCGATCGTGAAGCACGCCGAGCGGGCGCTGTCCGGGACCGGCATCCGGACGCTGCGGCGTCAGCCGGTGTTCAACACACCCAACGTCTTCCCGCCGTCCGGGTTCACGCAGCGCGAGATCGAGGGCGACCCGGAGCACCGCGAGATCGTCGAGCCGCAACACTGTTACGTGTGCAAGCGGAAGTACACGAGCGTCCATCACTTTTACGATCAGCTCTGCCTGGCCTGCGGGGAGTTCAACTTCGCCAAGCGCACCGAGCTCGCGGACCTCAAGGGCCGGGTGGCGCTGCTCACCGGCGGGCGGGTCAAGATCGGCTACCAGGCGGGCTTGAAGCTGTTGCGCTCGGGCGCGCACCTCATCGTCACCACGCGGTTCCCGCGCGACTCCGCGGCGCGCTACTCGAGAGAACCGGACTTCGAGGCCTGGGGGCATCGCCTCGAGATCTTCGGTCTTGACCTGCGTCATACGCCGAGCGTCGAAGCGTTCTGCCACGAGTTGCTCGCGACGCGCGACCGGTTGGACTTCATCATCAACAACGCGTGCCAGACCGTGCGCCGGCCCCCGGAGTTCTACGAGCACATGATGACGGGCGAGCAGACGGCGCTGAACGAGGCGCCGGAGCACGTGCGCAAGCTGCTCGGCTCCTACGAGGGGCTGCGCGGCTACCATCTGTTGACCGAGGGCGACGGTGCGACCGCCCTCCCGGCAGCCGTGGCCCGTGCCTCGCGGGTCGCGGGGATCACGCACGCGGCCGAGCTGTCGCAGGTGCGGCTGCTCCCCGAGGAACAGGAGGCGCAGCGCGGCCTGTTCCCGCAGGGCCGGCTCGACCAGGACCTGCAGCAGGTGGATCTCCGGGGGCGCAACTCATGGCGGCTGCTGATGGCCGAGGTGCCGTCGGTCGAGCTGCTCGAAGTGCAGCTGGTGAACGCCATCGCGCCGTTCATCCTCAACGCCCGGCTCAAGCCGCTCATGATGCGGACGTCCGATCGCGACAAGCACGTCGTCAACGTCTCGGCGGTCGAGGGCCAGTTCTACCGGAAGACCAAGACCACCCGGCATCCGCATACGAACATGGCCAAGGCCGCGCTCAACATGATGACCCGGACATCGGCGGCCGACTACCATCACGACGGCATCCACATGAACAGCATCGACACCGGCTGGGTGACCGACGAGGATCCCGCCGAGATCGCGGCGCGCAAGGTCGTCGAGCACCGGTTCCACCCGCCGCTCGACATCGTGGACGGCGCCGCACGGATCGTGGATCCCATCATCGTCGGCATCAACACCGGCGAGCACGTGTGGGGTCAGTTCCTGAAGGACTACCGCCCCACCGACTGGTAGCTCCTAACACCATCGCTGGCAGCACCTTGTGGTCGGCATCCCCGTCGGCGGCCCCCCCGCCATCCGGCCAGTCAAGCGCCACTCAATAGCCGGCGACCAGTCTTGCCTCCATCGGCGTCCGTCGTTAGACGCGTCGCCGACCCGCTGGCTTCGACACGACGTTCACCCGAAGGAGGCGCACATGTCCTATCCCCTGGTCGCAATGGCGACCATCGCCGCGGCGATCGCGTCCGGTGTCGCCGGGCCCGAGCACGCCACCCCGCCGACGACGGGACAGCACCTCGCTGCCACCGTGAGGATCGCGCGGGATCCCGCAACCGGCCAGATCGTGGCGCCCGAGTACAGCGGCCCCGCGCTCACGATCGAGGCCATGCAGGACCTCGCACGCCTTGAAGCAGCGGGTCTGGTCACGATCCGCAATGCCGACGGGTCAGAGACCCTGAATCACGAGGGACGCTTCACCGACTTCAGCGTCATCCGCGTGGGGCCGGACGGGAGGCGGATCTTCCAGTGCGCGCATGGCCGGTTCGGCATGGAACACGCCTTGGGCCATGCGGCGCCCGGCACACCGATCATGGAGGACAAGTAGTCATGCGCTCGAGAATCCGTGGCGCATGGCGCCACACGATCGCCGCGTCCGCTCTGTCTCTGATTCTGGCAGGCGTCAGCCACGCGGCCACGATCACCATCGTCAACGTCGACGGACCGGGGGAGGGGTTCAACGACCCGACGCCCGTGGCACCCATCGGCGGGAACCCGGGCACCACCATCGGCGCGCAGCGCCTGTATGTGTTCAATTACGCCGCTGGCATCTGGGGCGGGATCCTGCCCAGCTCGGTCGAGATCAGGGTCAACGCGCAGTTCAGCCCGCAGACCTGCAGTGCCAGCGGTGCAGTCCTGGGGGGCGCGAGTGCCGGCTCGTCCCACCGCAACTTCCCCAATGCACCGTACGCCGGCACGTGGTTCCAGCAGTCGCTCGCGAACCGGCTCGCTGAGATCGACCTCAATCCCGGTGTCAACGACATCAACATCACGTTCAACTCGAACATCGGCGACACGCCCACCGGGACCTGTCCCTTCTGCTGGTACTACGGCGTCGACGGGAACGAGGGCACCTGTGTCGAGCTGCTCCCGGTGGTGCTCCACGAGCTCGGCCATGGGCTCGGATTCGCCACGATCACACTCGCGGGCGTCCAGATGGGCACGCCGCCGGGCCCGCACGTCTACGACCGTTTCCTCTACGACCTCGACCAGGACATGCACTGGCACGAGATGGCTTCCGACGCGCAACGTGGAGCCTCGGCCGTGAATTGCCAGCGGCTGGCCTGGGATGGTTTCTGCGTCAACACCGCCGCACCGGCGCGGCTCGGGCCCAAGCCCCTGCTGCGGGTGAACACGCCCGGCACGATCGCCGGCGACTACGAGGTCGGGCTCGCCCAGTTCGGGCCGCAGCCCTTCAACGTGACGGGCAACCTCGTGCTGGCCAACGACGGCTCGCTTCCCCCGAACAGCTCGAGCAACGCCTGCGAGCCATTGACCAACGGCGCTCAGATCAGCGGCAATATCGCCCTGGTGGACCGCGGCACGTGTCCGTTCGTCATCAAGGTCAAGAATGCCCAGAACGCCGGGGCGATCGGCGTCGTGGTGGCTGACAGCATGCCGGGTTGCCCGCCGCTCGGGATGAGCGGTGTGGATCCCACGATCACCATTCCGGTGGTCCGCATCACGACCGATGACGGTGCGCTGATCAAGACGCAGCTCGCGGGCGGTGTGAACGTCACCATGATGTTCGATCCGACCCAGGACGCGGGCACCCGCGAAGGGAAGGTCCTCGTCTACACCCCGACGGTATTCGCGCCCGGCTCCTCGGTCTCGCACTGGGACATCTCGGCCGAGCCCAGCCTGCTCATGGAACCGGCGATCACGGTCGGGCTCTCGTCGGATCCTGATCTCACGGTGAAGCAATACGAGGACATCGGCTGGTTCGGCACTCCGGGGCCCTGTGGCGCCACCGCGTCCGTGCTGATGTTCTTCAATGCCGCAGGCCGCGACGATGGGATCCTGTTGCGCTGGCAGCTGGCCGATCCCCAGGACGCGGTCGCCGTCACGGTGGAGCGGTCCGAGGGGACGGACTACCCGTGGAGCCCGATCGACGTGGTCCTCGGCCGCGAGGGTGAGCTCGTCACCGCGCTCGACACCGGCGCCGAGCAGGGTCACGAGTACCTCTACCGGCTGGTCGTCACCGACCGCATGGGGATCAGTCACATCCTGGGCCTCGCATCCGGTCGCCGCGCGGGCACAACCGCATCGGGCGTGCTCCTGCGCGCGCCGTATCCGAATCCCACATCGCGCGGCGCCACGGTCGTGTTCCGGATATCGCGCCCCGAGTACGTTCGACTGTCGGTCATCGATGTGGCCGGGCGCGCGATCCGGACGCTGCACGATGGGATGCTGCCGCCGGGTGAGCATGTCAATGTTTGGGACGGCTTAACTACGACCCGGAACGAGGTCGCGCCGGGCGTGTATCTGGTCAACCTCCGCACATCCGAGGGGGTGCGGACGCAGCGCATCTCGGTCACCCGCTAGCCCGACCTATTCATGAACGCCCGGGTTGGCCGCTCTGATCGCAAACATGGGGGCCCGTGTCACCGCGGGAGGATACGGCGAGAGGTCTGGCGGGTACAGCGGGTCCGCGCCGGGGCACATCGGAGGCGGAGATGACTTCG
>JBKJXJ010000071.1:0-2573 GCA_046716125.1 Candidatus Eiseniibacteriota bacterium | reverse complement strand
GTGCACCTTGGCACAGTGGCTACGCCGCATAATTCCAGCGGCCGTCCTTCTCCTGGTCTCCGTCTCCGCCGCGCACGCCGAGATCGCCAAGCTCGACCCCCTCGCCCGCATCGCCCTTCAGCGCCTGCGCGGCGGCGAGACTGCGCAGGCGATCGTCGAGGAAGGCCGCTTCTCGGTCAGCGCCGCGGGCGAGCTCGACGTGTTCGTGGTCGGCAACGTGTCGCGCGGGCAGCTCGAAGCGGCCGGCGCCCGCGTCCGCACCGCCCTGCCCGGTGTGTTCACGGCGTGGATCCCCGCCGACCGCGTCGAAGAGGTCGCTGCTCTCGGGGGCGTCTCGCGCATCGAGGGGGCCTCGATCGACGAAGTCACGAACGACGTGGGCGCCACCGTCACGGGCGCCACGACGTTCCGCGGGGCCGGCCCCACGTTCACCGGCGTGAACGGCGCCGGGGTAATCGTCGCCAACGTGGACACCGGCGTCGACTACGATCACGACGACTTCAAGACCGCGGCCGGCCTCACGCGCATTCTGAGGATCTGGGACCAAACCAACGCCGCGGGCCCGGCCCCGTCGGGCTTCGGCTACGGCACCGAATGGACCCAGGCCCAGATCGACGCCCTGGCCTCCACCGCCGGGGATACGAACGGCCACGGCAGCCACACCATGGGCACCGCGGCCGGCGACGGCAGCGCGATCGCCGGGGGCTCGGCGCCCGCCCACACCTACGCCGGCATGGCCCCCATGGCCGACGTCATCGTGGTGGACGGCTCGGTCTCCGGCAGCTTTTCGCGCACGCAGATGCTGGACGGCGCGAACTACGTGTTCCAACAGGCCACGCTCGCCGGGAAATCGGCGGTGGTCAACATGTCGATCGGGAGCCAGTTCGGTCCGAAGGACGGGACCGACGCGTTCGAGCTCGGGATCGACGCCCTCTCCGGCCCGGGCAAGGTCGTCGTGATGTCGGCCGGCAATGACCGGAGCGCAAGCGTCCACTCGGAAGTGTTCGCCGCCGGCGCGGGGACCAACACGACGGTCTCCATCGCCGGCTCGGGGACCAACCGCCGCATCGTCTTCAACGGGTACTACGAGGCCTCCGAGAACATCAACGTGCAGGTCACCACGCCCGACGGGACGATCATCGGCCCGATCGCACTGGGCGGGATCAGCGGGAGCTTCCCGGGTCCTGCCACCCCGAACGGCACGGTGTACGTGGAGAACGGGGCATTCCTGACCTCGACCGGCGACCGCCAGGTCTACATCGACCTGGCATGGGCCGCCTCCAACGCCGGCGTGGGGACCTGGACGTTCACGTTCATCCCGGTCGCGCTCGGGGCCGCCAACGGCGAGGTGGATCTATGGCGCGTTTCCGTCAGCCAGGGGTCGACCGCCAACTTCGTGATCGGCAACCAGCCGACCGAGGAGATCATCAGCGCCATCGCCACCAGCCCGAACTCGATCGCGGCGGGGGCATGGGTCAGCCGCCAGTCCTGGCTCGACTGCAGCGGGGTATCCGTGGGTTTCGGCCAGCCCGCGGCCGGCAACATCGCGAACTTCTCGAGCCAGGGCCCGACCCGCGACGGTCGTATCAAGCCCGACGTGTCAGGGCCCGGCACCGGGATCCTGTCGACCAAGACCGGTGACATCGGGGCAGTGTGCAGTGCCGGAGGGGACGCGGATCTTCCCGGCCTCAAGCACACGGCGAACCAGGGCACGAGCATGTCGGCGCCGCATGTCACGGGCGCGGTCGCCCTCCTTTATCAGAAGTACGGCCCGCTCACGCCGGCCCAGCTCCAGACCCAGCTCCACAACCGGGCCATCGTGGACGGTTTCGTCACCGCCTTCGGGCCGGTGCCGAACAAGGACTTTGGCTGGGGCAAACTGAACCTGGGTGACATGACCGACCCGACCTGCACCGTGACGGCCCCCAACGGCGGCGAGGTCGTTGACGTGGGAACCTCGATCAACCTGACCTGGAATGCGTCGGATCCGTTCGGCGGCGTCACCGGCGTGGACCTCCAGATCTCCCGTGACAACGGACTCAACTGGACGAACGTCGCCACCGGAGTCGCGAACACGGGGAGCTTTTCCTGGCTCGTGACCGGTCCGGTCACCACCGATGCGCTCCTGCGAGTGACCGCCAGCGATGCCGCGGCCAACCAGGGTAGCGACGTCAGCGACGCCGTGTGGGTGATCCAGAATCCGCCGGTCACCGCGGTGGGGGACCAGGAGATCGTCGAGTTCGCGCTGGCCCGGGTATCGCCGAATCCGATCCTGGACCGGGCCGTGATCGAGTACGCGGTCCCGCGGGCGTCGGAGGTGAGCGTCCTCATGTACGACCTGCAGGGTCGCGAGGTCGCGGTGCTCGCACGTGGCGCGCACGAACCGGGCGTCTATCAGGTCACCTGGAGCGGTGAGGTGACCGGTGGACGCGCCCACGCCGGCGTCTACTTCCTCCAGCTCAAGGGTCCGGGCGTGACGATGACGCAGCGCATCGTCGTCGCCCGCTGAGCAGCCGGTCGCACGCGAGGGCCCCGCGGTGTCCGCCGCGGGGCCCTCGGCGCGCCTGACACGA
>JBKJXJ010000070.1:0-9132 GCA_046716125.1 Candidatus Eiseniibacteriota bacterium | reverse complement strand
GGGGGGGGGGGGGGGGGGGGGGGGGGGGCGCCCCCCCCCCCCCGGCTCTTCGAATCGCGCCGGGACATGGAGCGCGACGGCGCGTTCCTGACTGGGAGCTTCCTGCACGAGCTGGCCCGCGGCCGCGGGCGCACGCTCGTCGTGCTGGACGACGCCCACGCCCTCGCGGAGGCGCGCCCGGCGCTGCAGTGGCTGCGGGGCCTGATCGAGGACAGCGCGCCCGGGACTCGATTCCTGCTCACGTGCCGCGGCGAGTGTCCGCTGCCGCTCGCGCGATTCGATCTGCTGGGCGGCTCGAGGGTGTTGCGCGCGCGCGATCTCCAGTTCACGGCCGAGGAGCAGACACGGCTGCTGCGCCGGATCTGCGGGCCGCGGGCGCTCGCGGTCGCGCCGGCGGCGCTCATGGACGCGATCCGCGGGTGGCCCGCGGGCGTGCTGCTGGCGGCGCGCCATCTCGCGGCGGGCCTGTCCGCCTCCGTGCCGCGCCGGGCGTTGATCGCTTCAGGCGGTGCGCGCGGGGACGAGCATCGGTTCGCCGGGGCGCTGGACTACCTGGCCGAAGAGGTGTTCGGGCCCCTGCCTCCCCGGCTGCAGACGGCATTGTGCCGCGCGGCGCTGCTCGACGAGCTGGAGCGTGAAGCGCTGGGGGCCCTGGTCGGCCGCGCCGCGGCGGACATGATGCTGCGTGAGACCGCGCGCCGCGACCTGTTCCTGGAGCGGTTGCCCGACGCCACCGAGCCGCGCTTCCATCCGCTGTTCCGTGGATTCCTGCGCTCCCGCCTCGATGCGAGCACCGATCCCGCCGAACGCCGGCGCCTGGGCGAACGGCTGGCGAGACACTGGATGCGGCGCGGCGAGGCCGCCGCCGCCATCCGCGCGCTCGCCGACACCGGTTCGCTCGAGGCGGCCGTGCGGCTGTTCGACGAGGCGACGGCACGCCCGCACGGCGCGCATGGTGTTCCGCTCGGGCCGGTGGCGCTCGAGCTCTCGCGCGGCGCCCGGGCGTCGTCGGCGCTCTCTCCGGGTCTGCTCCTCCACGGGGCGTTCCAGGCTCGCGACTCGCGGCGGTTCGACGAGACCGTGCGGCTGGCGCGTGGCGCCCAGGAGGGGTTCGCGCGCCGGCGCGCCCATCTCGCCGCCGCGCGCGCGTTCGGTCTCGAGGCCGAGATCGCGGTGAGCGCCGGGAAGCTGCGCGATGCGCGTGACCGCGGGGAGGCGCTGCTGCGCCGGCTCCCGGCACGGCAGCGCGCGGCCCGGGGCACCCTCGCCCGGCATCTGGGGACGATCCACCTGCAGATGGGGCAACCCGCCCGCGCCCGCGCCCGCCTCGGCGATGCGGCCCGGTGGCTGAAGGGCGCCGGCCACGAAATACTGCAAGCCGAGGTCGCGCTGGCGCAGGCGACGGTGGCCTACACCGAGGGCCACTGGGACGTCTATCTGGGGTTCGCGCGCCGGGCGCTCCCGGTGTTCCGTCGCGCCGGCTACCTCGAACGGGCCGGGACGACGCTCATCAACATGGGGGAGGCCTGCACCTACCTCGGCCTCGAGGACGTGGCCCTCGCACACATCGACGAGGCACGCGCGCTGCTCCAGCGGCGCGGCGGGGCCGAGGATCCGCTGGTGCTCATCTACCGGGCGCGCGCCCGGTCGGAGCGGGGCGAGCTGGCCGAAGCGGCGCGAGAGTTCGCGGCCGCGCGGGATCCGGTCCGTCGCCACGGCCATCCCATGCAGGCGGTCGAGCTCGACGTGTGGGACGGCATCTGCGCGCGAAGGCGCGGCCGGCTGCGGGAGGCCGAGGGCAGGCTCGCGCGCGCGCAGGCGGTGTTCGCGGGGATGGACTCCCCCTCGTGGCTGGCACTCGCGCGGATGGAGCATGCCCTGGTGCGGGGCCTCGAGGGCGAGACCGGAGAGGCGCTGCGCGAGCTGGCCGCCGCGGCGCGCGTGACCCGCCGGCTGGGTGACATGAAGGAGCTGGCGCGCAACGCGCTGTTCGAAGCGCGCGTCCGGCAGACGGCGCGGATGCCGGTGCGCTCGAGCCTCGCCCGTGCGCTCGGCGCGCTCGAGCGCCTCGACTACCTCGTGCTCCTGCGCAAGGAGGCGGACGTGGCGGGGCCGCTGCTCGCCCTGGCACTCGGCGACCGCGCGCTCCGGCCGCGCGCGCTCCGCTGCCTTGCGGCGCTCCCCGATGCGCTGCGCCGGCGGATCGAACGCGAGGCGATGGATGCGAACCGTCCCGGCCCGCCTGGAAGCGGCGCCGCGTCCGTCCCGGTCGTCCCCGTCATCCCCGTCATCCATGTCCGCCTGCTCGGCGGGTTCGAGGTGCGCGTCGGCGGCCGGGAGGTACGATTCCCGCGCCGCGCGGCGGCGACGCTGGTCGCCTGTCTCGCGCTCCGCGGGGGCGCGCCGGTGCGGCGCGAGGCGCTGGCCGAGGCGCTCTGGCCCGATGCGTCGATCGCCGCGAGCCGGAACCGCTTCGATGTGACGCTCAACGCCGCGCGCCACGCGCTCGAGCCCAACGTGCCCGCGCGCGGTCCGTTCCGCCTGCTCACCAGTGATGGCGGACTCTGCCGGCTCGGACCCGGCGGGCTCGTCACCGACCTCGCGAACTTCGAGCGCCACGCGCGGGAGAGCGAGCCGCCGCCGCACGCGGGCGGCGCCCGCCGGACAGCCGATGCGCACGGCGCTGGACCGCCGGCGCTCGCCCGGCTCGAGGCCGCCCTTGGAGCCGCACTGGGAGCCTATGGGGGCGACCTGCTCCCCGGGATCGCGGACGTCGGATGGGTGGAGGCGGAGCGCGACCGACTGCGCGACCGTCATCACCGGTTGCTGCTCGGCTACGGCGGCATCGCGCTGCACGCCGGTCGTGCCGCCGACGCGATGGATGTCGCGAGAAGGATCCTCGAGCAGGACGCCCTGCACGAGGAGGCGCTTCGGCTCCTCATGCGCGCGCTCGCGGCGCGGGGCGAGCGTGCCGCCGCCGTGCGCGCCTGTCAGGAGTTCGAGCGAAGGCTGACCGCGGAGCTCGACACCACGGCGAGTCCCGAGACCGTCGCCTTGAGGCGGGAGTTCTCCGGGCCGGGAGCGTGAGCCGCACCCGGGCGGAGGCGCCATCCCCGCTTCCGCGCCGCCCGGCTTTCCCTTACAGTCCGGCCTGCGACCGAGTGACCGGGCCGCGCCCGTCTGAGGGCGCGGCTTGTGCTTATCGTCAGGGAGTCATGGCGTGAACGGATCGCCGCTGGAAACACTGGTGCTCGAAGGGACCACGCGGATCGTCCTGCTGGTGCTGGACGGGGTCGGCGACTTGCCCGATGCCGCACACGGGGGACGCACCCCGCTCGAGGCCGCACGCACGCCCCATCTGGACGCGCTCACGCCCCGCGCCGCGCTCGGCCGGCTCATGCCGGTCGCGACCGGCATCACCCCCGGGAGCGGGCCCGGGCACCTCGCGCTGTTCGGCTACGACCCGGTCACGACCCGCGTCGGACGCGGCGTCCTCGAAGCGCTGGGCGTGGGGATGGAGCTGCGCGACGGCGACGTCGCGGCGCGCGCCAACTTCTGCACCCTGGACGCGTCGGGGATCGTCACCGACCGGCGGGCCGGGCGCATCGACGGCGCGACCTGCGCCCGTCTGGTCGAGGCGCTCGCGCGCGAGGGGTCGCGGATCGAGGACGTCGAGGTGATGCTGAAAGCCGGCAAGGGACACCGGTTCGTCGCGGTGCTGCGCGGTCCGGGACTCGCGGGCGATGTGAGCGACGCCGATCCGCATCGCGAGGGGAGCGCCATCCCGCCCGCGCGGCCGCTCGCGGACTCGGCGCCCGGGAACGCGGGAGCGGAGAAGACGGCGCGCGTCGTCAACGCGTTCGTCGCCCGGGCCGCCGAGCGGTTGCGGGGCGAGCCGGCGGCCAACGCCGTGCTCATGCGCGGGCTTTCGGCGCGCCCGACGCTGCCCGGCTACCGCGAACGCTTCCGGCTGCGCGCCGCCGCCATCGCCGCCTACCCGATGTACCGGGGCGTGGCCCAGCTCGCCGGCATGGACGTGTTCCCGGTGGGCGAGCGCGTGAGCGACGCGTTCGCCGCCGCCGCGAAGCACTGGTCGGACTTCGACTTCTTCTTCATCCACATCAAGGGCACCGACATGGCGGGCGAGGACGGCGACTTCGCCGCCAAGGTCGCCGCCATCGAGGAGGTGGACCGCGCGCTGCCCGAGCTGCTCGCGCTCTCGCCCGACGTGTTGTGCGTGACCGGGGACCATTCGACACCCGTGGCGGTACGCGGGCATTCCTGGCATCCCGTGCCGGCGCTGGTGCACGCGCGCTGGTGCGGTGCGGACGCGGCCTCTCGATTCCACGAGGGGACGTGCCGCGCCGGCAGTCTCGGGGTGCTTCCCAGTCGCGACCTGATGGCGCTGCTGCTGGCCAACGCCGGTCGCCTCGACAAGTACGGAGCCTGAACGTGATCCGATCCCACACCGCGATCGTGAGCCTGCTCGCGTTCGCGCTCATGACCCCAAGCCTCGCGCGCCCCGCGGCGGCGGACCCGCCCGCGCTGATCGACTCGTCGCAGTTCAGCTTTCCGGGCCTGTCGACCAACCCGGCCTCCGGGACCTCGGCGGGGCTGGCGCTGGCCGATCGCTGGCTGGGGGACGAACCGTTCGGCAATCCGGCGGCGAACCCCGGCCGCGGCGTGTCGCTCTCGGGCCTCATGCTGCATATGAGCCGTCAGGATCTGCGCGCCGCGAACCGGAACTTCGATGAGACGCCAGCGTTCTTCGACGGCGCGGGGCTGGCGGTGGGACTCCCGACGCGTGGGCCGTTCGGCTTCTCGCTCTACGCGTTCCAGCCGGTGCTCGACAAGGAGGCCAATGCATTCACGCGCGGCAAAGGGACGCCGGATCCGGGCAATCCGCCGGCCACGATCGAGGCGACCGCGAGCTCGCGCGAGCTGCGCGCCGGTGGCGGGGCTTCGTACGGCATCGGCCCGGCCCGGATCGGCGCCGCGGTCGAATGGACGCGGCGCGACGATTCCTACGAGATCATCGAGCAGTCGGGGAATCCCGGTACGCAGCGGCTGGAACTTTCGGGCGACGGCATCGGGTTCCAGATCGGCGCCCGTTACAGCCGGACCGCGCCGGGATCGGGAGAGCTGATCGTCGGCGTCGGGATCCGCCGGCTGCCGGCGCTCAAGGTGGACGCGACGCTCTCGCAGGCGCTGCTGAGCGGGTCCAGCGACACGACGTTCCAGGCCGAGCGCGAGGCCGGCTGGGAGCCCGGCGCATCGGCGCGCCTCGGTGTGAGCCCGTCCTTCCGGGTGCTGGCGGCGCTGGGCGGCCGGACGGCGCAGCGGTGGGAGGGATTCGATCTCACGGTGGGGCGCGGCTGGGAGTGGAAGTTGGCCGGCGAGTTCCACGATGCCCGGGATCCATGGACGCTGCGCTTCGGACTCGGGCAGGAGCTCCGGTCGAACACGCCAGAGCCGCGCACGGACGTCCTGGGTCTGGGATTCGGATGGGAGTTCGCGTGGGGCACGCTCGACGCGGGCCTCTCGCACCGCACGATCGACCGCGACGCCGCGCCGAACTCGTTCGAGGACCGCATCGTGCTGACGGTCCGAGCGCCGCGCTGAACCGGATGGTGCCCACCGCGCGGCGGTCACGGATCGCTATGCTATACTGCGGCGAGAACCAGGGATCGCCAGTCACACCCGAAGACCGTCCGGGGTCGCGTCCGCGCCCGTAAGTCTTTACGGGCTCGGCGTTCGAGCTTTGTACACGGTGCGAGAGTGGCGGAACTGGCAGACGCGCTGGATTTAGGATCCAGTGGGGAAACTCGTGGGGGTTCGAATCCCCCCTCTCGCAGTAGCCCCGGTTCCACCTCGACCCTTCGACCTTGGAGTGAACGCGACCCATGAATCTGTCGGTACGTGAGACCGGCGCCTGGCAGCACACCCTTGACATCGAGGTGCCGGCCGAGGAGGTCGAGCGCGGGCTCGTCGAGACGGCGGTGGGCATCCAGCGGCGCGTGAGCCTGCCGGGCTTCCGCAAAGGCAAGGTCCCGCTCGACATGGTGCGCCAACAGTTCGCCGACGCGGTCGAGCAGGAGTTCCTGGACGCGATCGTCCACCGGACCGCGGGCGAGGCCCTGGCCCAGGCCCAGCTCGATCCGGTCGTGCCGCCGCTGGTTCGAAACGTCCACTTCACGCCCGGTCAGCCGCTCAAGTTCGAGGCCCTGGTCGAGGTGCGGCCCAAGGTCGACGCCAAGGACTACAAGGGGATCCCCGCGACCCGGCGCTCGCGTCCCATCGACGACGCCGCGGTCGAGGCCATGCTGGCCCGGTTGCGCGAGGAATCGGCGGTGTTCGTGGATCTCGACCGCCCGGCCGAGCGCGGCGACTTCGTCGTGCTGGACTCGGTGCGGGTCGACGCCAACGGCCGGAAGCTGCCCAGCACGAGGGCCCGGGGGCTCAGGGTCCACCTCGGGGCGCCGGATATCATGCCGGAACTGGAGAACGGTCTGCTGGGGGCGAGCGAGGGCCAGGAGCGCACGATCGACATGCGCTATCCGGACGATTACGCCAATCAGGACCTGGCCGGCAAAGCCGTCCGTTACCTGGTCCGGGTGCGCAAAATACAGGCGCAGAACCTGCGGGAACCGGACGATACCTACGCACGAGAGGTGTTCCGCCTCGAGACTTACGAGGAACTGCGGACGCGGGTCCGTCAGAACCTCGAAGGGGAGGAGCGTCTGCGCGTCCAGCGTGAGGTCGAGGGGGCGATGGCGGATGAACTCATCCGGCGGAACCCGGTCGACCTCCCGGCGCGTCTCGTCCAGTGGATGCTCGACCGGGTGATCCGGGAGGCGACCGAGGGACGCGAAGTGGACGATGGCCTTCGGAGCGAACTGGAACAGCGGTACCGGTCGGGCGTGGAGCGCTCGCTGAAGCGCGAGGTCCTGCTCGACGCGGTGGCCCGCCAGGAAAAGCTGGAGGTGAGCGACGACGAGGTGGCGCAGGAGATCGACCGGCTGGCGCAGGCCGAGCCCAGGCAGGCCGCCCGGGTCCGGGCCCGCTTCCAGTCGAGCGAGCGCCGGCAGGCCCTGATGGAGTCCTTGAAAGAGCGCAAGGCGATGGCCTGGGTCATCGCGGCAGCAGACGTTCACGACGAGATCGTCACGGAGGCGCCGCTGGTCGTTCCGGCGGCGCGCTAGCGAGTGCCTGAGCCTTCATGTAAGGAGTCGATCTGATGGGTCTGGTTCCGATCGTTGTCGAGCAGACGGGGCGGGGTGAGCGGGCGTACGACATCTACTCGCGGTTGCTCAAGGACCGCATCATCTTCATTGGCACGCCCATCGATGACATGATCGCCAACCTGGTCATCGCCCAGATGATCTTCCTCGAGGGCGAGGATCCCGATCGTGACATCAACCTCTACATCCACAGCCCCGGCGGGCAGGTGACGGCGGGCCTGGCGATCTACGACACCATGCAGTTCGTCAAGCCCGATGTTGCGACCTTGTGCATGGGGCAGGCGGCCAGCATGGGCGCGGTGCTGCTCGCGGCGGGTGCGGCCGGCAAGCGGTCGGTCCTGCCGAACTCGCGTATCATGATCCACCAGCCGTGGGGCGGTACGCAGGGCCAGACGACCGACATCGAGATCTATACGCGTGAGATGATCAAGATGAAGGAACAGCTCAACGTGATCCTCGCCCGGCACACGGGCAAGACGGTCGAGCAGCTCGAGAAGGACACCGACCGGAACAACTTCATGTCCGCCGCCGAGGCCAAGGTGTACGGCATCGTCGACGACATCATCGAGAAACGGCGCTGACCATGAAGAAGCGAATCGCTACCCCCCATCCGATCCGCTGCTCATTCTGTGGCCGGGGCCAGGACGAGGTCGCCCGTCTGGTCTCGGGACCGTCGGTTTACATCTGCAGCGAGTGCGTCAAGCTCTGCAACGATATCCTCGAGGGCGAGCTCGAACGCGAGCAGCCGTCGGCCTCGGGCCAGCTCCCGAAGCCGTCCGAGATCAAGCGCATCCTGGACGACTACGTCGTCTCGCAGAACCGCGCCAAGAAGACGCTGGCCGTCGCGGTCTACAACCACTACAAGCGGATCTACGCGCCGCCGTCCTCGGGCGATGTCGAGCTCGAGAAGTCCAACATCCTGCTCATCGGCCCGACCGGGACCGGCAAGACGCTGCTCGCCCGGACGCTCGCCCGCTTCCTCAAGGTGCCGTTCGCGATCGTGGACGCGACCAGCCTGACCGAGGCCGGCTACGTCGGCGAGGACGTCGAGAACATCCTGGTGCGGCTGCTCCAGTCGGCGGACTTCAACCTGGTCAACGCCGAGCATGGCATCGTCTACATCGATGAGATCGACAAGATCTCGCGCAAGAGCGAGAATCCGAGCATCACCCGGGACGTCTCGGGCGAGGGCGTGCAGCAGGCGCTGCTCAAGATCCTCGAGGGCACGGTCGCCAACGTCCCGCCGCAGGGCGGGCGGAAGCACCCCCAGCAGAAATACATCGAGGTCAACACCAAGGACATCCTGTTCATCTGCGGCGGGGCGTTCGAGGGCCTCGAGAAGATCGTCGAGCGCCGCGTGGGACAGAAGGTCCTGGGCTTCGGCGCCGACATCAAGAGCAAGAAGGAGAAGAAGATCGGCGAGCTCATCGCGCTGGTCGAGCCCGAGGATCTGCTCCGCTACGGCCTGATCCCCGAACTGGTGGGACGTCTGCCGGTGGTTGGCGTGCTGGACTCGCTCGACGAGAACGCTCTGGTCAGCATCCTGACCGAGCCCAAGAACGCCATCACCAAGCAGTACCAGAAGTTCTTCGAGATGGAGGGCGTGAAGCTCGACTTCACCGCCGACGCGTTGCGCGCGATCGCCGAGCAGGCGCTCAAGCGGGGCACCGGCGCCCGCGGCTTGAGGGCGGTCATCGAAGAGTCCATGCTCGACGTCATGTACGAGATCCCCTCGCGCGCCGACGTCATCGGTTGCACGATCTCGCGGGAATGCATCATCGGTGGCGCACCCCCTCTGCTGACCTACCGCGGAGAGCGGGAGAAGCGCCGCAAGGAAGCGTAACGCCCCGCAGCAGGAGTCCTTCGTGCCATCAACAGGATCCAGGAAGCC
>JBKJXJ010000069.1:0-26351 GCA_046716125.1 Candidatus Eiseniibacteriota bacterium | reverse complement strand
CTGTGCTGGAGCGTGAACGCTCCGCGACCACCGGCTCGCACCGCACCTCTGTCGTGACCGAGTTGGCGATGAAACAGAGCCCGTGTGCTTCGTGATGCATGGCGTCCAGCTCCGCCCGCGAGGGCTGCTTCTCCCCCACGAATGTGGCGTCCGGCCGCAGCGTGACGACCGCCATCGCCGTCCGGCCGCCGGCGTTCTTAGCGAGGACGCCGCTCGCCTCGTCACGGTATCGGTCGATCACGAAGCCGTGTCTGGCCGCGATCGAGAGGAACCACAGCATGTGGCAGCTCGAGAGCGAGGCGACGAACGCCTCCTCGGGGTCCACCGCCTCCGCCACCGAGAGCGGGACCGGGACCGCGAGCGGCGAGGACGAGGCCGGCACCTCGACCCCGCCGTCGAACCGCCAGCGGTGGCCGCGACTGTAGCGGTTGTCGGTGAACACCGCCCCGTTCCGCTCCCAGACGACAACCGCCGTGTGCTGCCCCATAGGTTTCCCTCCGTCCGATCCCGCTTCAGGCCGGCTCGTGCAGCCCCGCGCCCGTCACGAGCCAGTCGCCCATCCGCCGCTCGGTGATGTTGCCTCCGGTCAGGATGGTGCCGACGAGCTGGCCGCGGAACCGCTCGCGTGCGCCCAGCACCGCCGCCAGTCCGGCGGCCCCGGCGGGCTCGAGCACGACGCCCAGCCGCGCGTGAGCATGGCGCATCGCCGCGAGGAGCGCACGGTCATCCACGAGGACGATGTCGTCCACCAGGCCGGTGAGATCGGCGAGCGCCTCCGGGAACGGAGCGCGCAGCGCGATCCCGTCGGCGATGGTGTCGGCCGGCCCCTGCTCCTCCACCCGGCCCGCGCGCCACGACCGCTCCATCGCCGGCGCCCCGCTCGCGCACACGCCGATCATCCGCGTGGCCGGCCGGTGCGCCTTGACCCACCGCGCCACGCCCGAGATGAGCGCGCCATCACCGACGGGCACGACGATCGCGTCGAACGTTTCGGGCCGGCGCAGCATCTCGATCCCGATCGTGCCGGCACCTTCGGAGATGGCGACGTCGCGGCCGTCCACGGCCAGTCGGGCGCCCTGCTCCGCGGCGAACGATTCGGCCGCCGCCCAGGCGGCATCGGCGTCCTCGCCGACCAGCCGCACGTCGCCGCCAAGGGCACGCATGCGCTCGACCTTCATGGGGTTCGCGGTGCGGGCGGCGAAGATGGTGAGCGTCAGGTCACGCTTCCTGGCCGAGAACGCCATCCCCTGTCCGAAGTTCCCGGCCGTGGCGCACACGAGCGGCGGTCGCCCATCCAGCGTCGCGGCGAAGTACTCGGTGCCGCGTCCCTTGAACGAGCGGATCGGATTGAGGGTCTCGACCTTGACCACCAGCCGGCAGTCGAGCAGGTCCTCGAACGCCTCGGCCCGGAACTGGGGCGTATCGAGGAACACCGGATCGATGACGGACGCCGCCCGGGCGATCCGATCGAGGGAGAGTCGATGGGACTCGGTCGTGTCGGCGCCGCCCGCCAACCTCGAGCTCATCGCCGTCCTCCGCGGTCGCGGAGGAACACGGCGATCCCGGCGAAGTCCTCCGCGCGCTCATCCGCGCCGTGTTCGGCCTGATAGTGCTCGGCCCAATCGAGCGGCGTCCCATCGTGGAGCGAGTCGCGCGCCCCGGTCTCGGCGCCGGCATCCACCAGCACCATGACCGCGTCGAGCGAGCCCGAGCACACCGCGTGATGAAGAGCGGTGGCGTGGGAGTGGATCTCGATGCTGTGAGCGTTCGCGCTGACCCCGAGCCCGATGAGCGTGGCGAGTGCTTCCGCCTGCCCGTTGAGCGCGGCGAGCACCAGGGCGTTCTGCCGGTCCCGGTTGGTCGCCGAAGGCGCGAGGCGCGAGATGTCCTCCGTGCGCCCGAGGCAGAGCGCGGTCGCCAGCGTCAGCGGATCGCCACGCTCTACGAGACGAGCGGCGGCCGCGAGGTTGCCGTTGACCAGCGCATCGGTGGCGGTGCCGAGGGCCGATGCGCCGGCGTCCACCAGCACGTCGATGAGCGCGATCTGCACGCCGCACTCATGCGCGATCCGCGACCACGCCACCAGCCGCAGCGTGTAGTCGAGCTGCGCCTGAAGCGAGCCCAGCCCCTCGCGCCCGGCGACGCCGATGATCGTGCGGGTGATGTCGGCGATGTTCGCCGGCAGCCGGCCGTTGCGGACCGGGTCCTCGGCCACGAACCACATCAGATAGGGCCGTCGGAAGAATCCCTGGAGCGCGTCCCCGACCCCGTCGCTCAGCCACAGCCCCGGAGATTCGAGGCGGTCGCGGACCAGCCGTGGATGCGCGGCCAGCAGGCGTTCGAGCGTGGCGACATCGCCCGCGTCGATGGCGGCGACCGCCTCGCGGAACAATGGATCGAGGGCCTCCGGACCGGTCATGGCCGGCGTTCGACGTTCGTGATCCACCCCGGCATCCTAGACGCTGACCATGACCTTGAAGCCGCCATAGGCGCTGCGTCGCCAGTCGAACGGCATCGCCTTGTCATCCATCATCGAGAGGATTCGCGGGTCCTTCATCACCTTCGCATTGACGCGGTCGCGGTGCGTCCGTGATTTGTAGACGATCCATGCGAGCACCACCGTCTCGCCGGGCTTGCACTTGATCGCCTTCGGGAACGCCACCCCCATCTTGTTCCTGAGGTCGTCCCCCGAGCACTCCCGATATTCCAGTGCGCCGAGTTCGCGCCAGATCTTCCCCGCTTTCTGGGCCATGCGACGGTAGGCTTCGAGGTTCTTCTTCGGCACCGGCAGGACGAATCCATCCACGTAGGGCATGTAAACACTCCTTTTGATCGAAGGTCGTGGGAACGGCCGGCCCGGAGTCTAGCGTGCGGGCGGGGCTCCGGGCGAGGGGGATGCGTCGCGGACCCATTCCGGATCCCATCGGGGCATCCGGAACAGGAAGAACCCCGCGCAGAGCCACAGCAGCATCACCGTGAGCCAGGCCACGAGCGATGCGCTCAGCGCGAACGGATCGCCGGCGCCCGCGACGGTCGAGGGCACGATGTCCTTGGTGTTGTTCGCCGCCGCGTGCAGGAGCATGACGAGCAGCAAGCTGCCACGCGTGTGTCCGTAGAGCCATCCCATCGCGACCGAGATCGCGACCACCTGGA
Source organism: Candidatus Eiseniibacteriota bacterium (assembly GCA_046716125.1). Taxonomy (GTDB): domain Bacteria; phylum Eisenbacteria; class RBG-16-71-46; order RBG-16-71-46; family RBG-16-71-46; genus WS-11. Next base: position 23,198 of record JBKJXJ010000069.1, on the reverse strand, counting down.
GCAGGTAGAGCGGGAACGACTGGCCGGTGGTGTCGGTCCCGGCGATGAGGAAGAGCGGCAGATGCCAGCCGGCCCAGATCACGCCGAGCAGGGCGCTCGCGCAACCCAACCCCAGCCGCCCCGCCAGCCTCGGCAGCGCGTAGCCCCGCCAGCCGATCTCCTCGCCCGCCTGCACGGGGGTCGAGATGACGAGCGCCGCGATCATGATGAGCCAGGATTCGTCGCCGAAGCGCGGCCACGCCCCCGTGGCCACCCGGTGGACGAGCGCAACCGTGAGCTTGATCGCCGCGACAAAGCTCACCGCGAACACATACCAGCGCGCCCGCGCCGGCGCCTGGAGGATACGGCCCAGCAGCGCCCTCACCCCCGCCCGGCCTTCGGTCTGCGCGGTGAGCGAGAGGGCGACGATCGACGGGGCAAAGGTCCCGACCAGGAACAGCGGCGTTCGGAGCGATGCCAGCGGCGCGGTCCCCGACACCGTCCCCGCGGCGAACCAGAACGCCCACGCCCAGGCGAAGGTAAGAACGAAGAAGATGAGGAGCAGGCTCACGCGCTGAATCTGGTCCACTCCAGCAGGTCGCGCTTCTTGTTGTCGTGGGCGACGAGCGCGATCTTCTTGTCGTGTCCCATGACGATCTTCCGTTGCGTCATCGCCGGCGGCCCAGGGCTCACCTCGCCCGCACGAATCTCGTGAGCGCCCGCTCCGACCCCGCGGTGGCGCGCGCGAAGTAGAGCCCCGCCGGGGCCTCGCGTCCGTTCGCGTCGCGCCCGTCCCAGGTCAGCATGAGCGGGCCCGCGGACGCCTCGCCGCGGTGCAGCGTCCGCACCCGGCGCCCCGCCAGGTCCAGCACGTCGACCGAGGCCTCGCCCGCGACCGGCAGCTCGAGCACCAGGCGCACGGCGCCCGCGGCCGGATTCGGCCAGGGTGCTCGGAACGTGAGCCGGGTCGCGCCCGCGGGGCTCGGCGCCGACACCAGCGCCGTCGTGGCGTCGTAGGCAACCAGGTCGTCAATCCCCGCCTCGCAGGTGGTGGGGAATCCGGTGTCCGCGGCGACGAAGCGAAGCTTCACCTGGGCGGTCGGCGTCACGTAGTCCTCGACCCGGATCGTCTCCTCCGTCCAGTGACCTTCGAGCCCTCGCGTCGTATCCACCACGGTCCAACTGGCGCCATTGTTGTTGCTGATCAGCACCGCCAGGTAATCGTTGGGATCCGGGCCGTTGTGGCCGCTGCCGGTGCTGATTGGGTGGAACGAGGTGAACCACCGCCAGTAGCCGATGGTCGGCTCGCTCATGCCGCTGAGGTCCAGGGCCGGCGTCGTGAGGCTGGTGATGCCGCCATCCACGTCCGCCTGCTCCACGTTGGCGGTGTCGGTCCCCTGCCCGGTGACGAAGCACATCGTGCCTGCCGCCGGCGTGTGGTCGTAGTAGGGCGCCATGTTGGGGAACGCGGCCGGCGCCTCCTCATCGTGCATAGGGGAGGCGCCGCGGCCGCCACGACCGGCGAGCGCCGTGGCGCCATCGCCTTCGGCGAACATCATCCCCGCCAGCAACTCGCGGAACTGCGGGTTCATGCGCCCGGATCCGGACGCCGGCTTCACGCGCGGGCCGCCGCCAGACTGCGAGAAAACGGCCGGCACCCCGGTCATCGGTCCGCTGGCCCGGCTGAAGGCCGACATCGGACTTGGAGGCATGGGCGGCGGCATGGACGGCGGCCGCGGCCCGGTGCCGAGCGGCGTGACCCGCGCCCACACCCCGCCGATGGCGTTGTCCCCCGCGGCGCCCACCGTCCAGCTTCCCGCGATCTCGAGCGGATCCCAGACCGGCGCCGGCGGGAGCGAGTAGTCCTCGCCGGGGAAGTCGGGCCCGATCCGTCGCTCGTAGACCAGCGGCACGTAGCCCGCGCGCCGGACCTGGAGCAGGTAGATGTCCTCGGGGAGGGTGAGCGAATAGAGACCGCTCGCGCCGGTGTGCTGATGGATACTGGTGTAGCCGAGCGACACCTCGGCTCCATCCAGCGGGTTGGTCGTGGCCTGATCGCGCACCGTGCCGGTGAAGAGCGAGGTCGGCCTGGGCAGGAGTTCGAGCTCGACGGTGTCGCGGCTGCCCACGCTCACGCTGAGCGTCGCGCTCGCGTCGTAGTAGCCGAACCGGTGCGCGAGCACGGTGTGGACCCCTGGGCCCGGGGCGAACTGGACGATGCCGTCGGCCGGTGTGATGAGCGAATCGCCGAGGGTCGTGAGGTGGACCTCGACGTCCGGGAACGGGCCCCCGGGCGCGGCGGCCACGCTGCCGCCGTTGATCACCTTCGCGCGGATGATGCCGTAGTCGCGCACCACGCGATAGACGTAGAGACCGGTGTTGCGGTCGCTGGCGACCACCGTGCCCGACGGGAAGAACGGCGCCACCGCCCACACCCCGGCGAATCCGCCCGAGGGTCCGGGATAGGAGTCCGCCCATCCGAACTCGGCCGGATGAGCGGGATCGCTCAGGTCGAGCACCCGGATCCCCTCGGTGTAGCTCGACAGGAAGAGGTCGGCCCCGGAGACGTGCGCGTTGTGGACGATGGATTGCGGGTTCGAGGTGATGGCATTGACCAGCGTCGGCGCGCCGAGGTTCGAGATGTCGAAGATCTTGAGCGGCTCGCCCTTGGTCTCGTCGGTGATGTAGAGCCAGTTGCCGGTGGCATCGGGCCAGGAGTTGTGCGTGAACCCGCCGGGATAGCTCCACCACGCGGTCTGGGTCGGTGACGCAGGATTGGTGATGTCGATGATCCGCTCAATCCCGGGGTAGATCGAGGCCGAGTAGAGCCGATTCCCGATCGGCACCGAGTCGTGGACGTATTCATTGCTCGAGACCGGGAGGGTCCCGCCCGGCCACCATGAGAGCTCGACCGGCGTCTCGGGCGTGGCGCCGATGCCCGGGTTGTTGAGGGCGAGGATGCGCATGCCGGTGGCACTGCCGCCAAGGGCGCTGGTGCCGTTGCAGATCAGGAGGCCGCGGGTCGTGTCGACCGAGACCGTGTGCGAGCGGGAGAAGTTGGTGGTGTAGGTCGCGGCCAGCACCGGAATCTGGGGATCGGTCATGCGGATGATCTGGAGCCCGAAGCCCGCCCCGCCGCCCTCGGTGACCACGTAGATCCAGTCACGGTAGGACTTCATCTCACGCCACGTCGAGGTGGGACCGGGGATGAACCCGACCAGGTAGGTCGCGGCCGGGATGGTGACGTTGTAGATGGCGGTGCCGCCGCCGGGCAGCACGGTCCCGTTGACCCCGATGGCCGCGTACTCCCGACCGTCACTGTGGACGTAGGACCAGCAGGCCGAGTAGTTCTGGCCGCCCGGCAGGGGCGCGTAGTCGTTCTTCTGCGCGTGGAAGGTGAGGTTGCGGGTCGGAGGCGCGGCGAGGGCGGCGGTGGGGAGGATCACCATCGCGACGATGGCTGCCAATGCTGCGGGTCGAAGCACGATGGTGGACTCCCCTGGGTGATCGGCCTGGCAGGCCACGATGATAGCCCCGGACCTCTGATCGACGCTAACGGGTCGTCACGCGCCCCATTGCCGCCGTGGGCGACTCATCCGGTATCCTCCCCCCTATGCCCTTCTCCCGCCGTCAGTTCCTGCGCCGCTCGGCCGCCGCCTCGGCCGGCCTCATCGTCCCCGGGGCGCTCGAGCTTCTCGCCGCACGGTTGGCCGAGGCGGCGGGCCCGGCCTCCCTCGCCGCCCGGGGCTACGGGCCCCTCAGGCCCGACCCGGCCAAGCTGCTCGATCTGCCGGACGGCTTCCTGTACCGGACGCTCTCCACCGCCCGCAGGGGGAGCGACGACGACAAGCGTTTCACCCAGCGCATGACGAACGGCGAACTGGTGCCGGCACGCCACGACGGCATGGCGGCGTTCCCGGGGCCACGGGGGATCACTGTGCTGGTGCGCAATCACGAGCTGGAGCCCGACCACACGCCGGCCGTGGATCCCTCGGGCCGGCGCCGCTACGACCGGCTTGGCACGGGCGGGACCACGACCCTGTGGGTGGACGCCAACCGCAATCTGGTGCGCTCGTTCCCGAGCCTCGCCGGCACGTTCCGCAACTGCGCCGGCGGGACGACGCCGTGGGGCTCGTGGCTCTCGGCCGAGGAATGCGTCTACATGCCCGGCCCCGACGATCCGCGCATCCACGACTTGAGGCCCGACGTCGCCGAGCGCCATGGCTACATCTTCGAGGTGGATGCGCGGGCCGAGGGGCTGGTGGATCCGGTGCCGATCAAGGCGATGGGGCGGTTCTACCACGAGGCAGTGGCGGTGGATCCCGCGACCGGGTTCGTGTATCTCACCGAGGACCGCGACGACGGGCTGCTCTACCGCTATCGGCCGGCCATCCTCGGACCCGGCCGCAAGCGTGTGCGCGACATGAAGGTCGGCGACCTCGCGCTCGGGGGCAAGCTCGAAGCGTTGCGGATCGTGGAACGCCCTTCGGTGCTGACCCACAACCGGGAGCGGCGCGATTTCGTCCCCGGCGCGGCCTTCCTCGTGGACTGGGTTCCGATCGTGGTGGTGGACCCTGACCTCGACAGCGAGAAGGAAGGACTCATGCGCCGACTCCGCCCGGCGCCGACCTCGACGCGAGCGCAGGGGTTCGCCCTCGGCGCGGCCCAGTTCATCCGCAGCGAGGGCATCGTGATCCGCAGGCGCTCGCTTTACTTCTGCGCGACCGACGGCGGTGACCGCAAGGCGGGGCAGGTCTGGCGGCTCGATCTTGACTCCGGGCGGCTCTCGCTGCTCCTCGAGCCCGATGATCCCGCGCTCCTCGACGGCCCGGACAACCTCATGTTCGCCCCCAACGGAGACTTGATCGTGTGCGAGGACGGCGAGGACGACAACTTCGTTCTCGGCATCACCCCGCAGGGCCGGATCTATCGCCTCGCCCACAACGCCCACAACCAATCCGAGTTCGCCGGCGCGTGCTTCGCGCCTGACGGGCGCACCCTGTTCGTGAACATGCAGGATCCCGGCATCACCTATGCGATCTGGGGACCCTGGGGCCGGCGCAAGAGTTGACGGTGCAGGTGGTTTAGGCCGTGTCCTCGATTCACATTCATGATAATATCAATGTGAATTGACGGTTCCACGGGGCCACGACGGTCCTCCAGACGATGGCGAGGATCGCGACCCGGTCGGCCGGCATGCGGATGGCATGGGCCGGCGCCCCTGTTTCAGATGGCCTCCATGCACCGCAGCGCGCCGCTCGCGATCGAAACGACCCACCTGTCCGACCACCCGGCGGCGCTCGCCTGGAGCCGGCACGGCGGCGGGGCGCTTTCGCGGGTCGAGATGTGGCGACGGTCGAGCCGGACGTCGCCATCGGTCTATCGATTGATACTCGCGGGGGACGGGCGCGCAGCGCTGTTCGCCAAGCGTTTTCAGACGACGCTTCCCGCGATCGAGCGCACGGTCTACGAGGAGATCCTCCCGCGGCTGCCGGTGACGGTTCCCCGCTACCACGGCGCCTGCCGGGTGGACGACGGTTCGACCTGGATGTTCCTCGAGGACGTGGGCGACCAGCGCATGGCGGCGGACGACCCGGGGCATCGTGCACTCGCCGCGCGATGGCTCGGCGCGCTGCACGCGTCGGGCGTGGCCGGGATCGGCGAGGCGAGGCTTCCGGATGCCGGACCTGGCCGCTATCTCACGCACCTGCGCTCGGGCCGCGACACCCTCGGCCGGAATGTCGGGAATCCATGGCTCGCGGACGAGGATCGCCCGCTGCTGACCGGGCTGATCGATGTGCTCGACGCACTCGAAGCGCGGTGGCCCCGGGTCGAGCAAACCTGCGCGGGCCTGCCCGTCACCCTCGTGCACGGCGACTTCCGGCCGAAGAACGTGAGGGTGCGTGCTTCGGACGGTTCAGTGGCCTTCTGTCCGTTCGACTGGGAGATGGCGGGCTGGGGGATCCCGGCGGCCGACCTGGGAGGGGCATTCGGTTCGGGGCCGACGGTCCCGTTCGATGCCGGGATCTACCGCGATGCGGTGCGGGGTGTCTGGCGGGATCTCGACGAGGCGACGTTGTGCCGGGTGTCGAACGCGGGTCGCATCTTCCAGGCCCTCGCCAGCACGGATTGGGCCTGCGCGAGCCTGGTCGTCGAATCCGAACGACACATGATCAGGCCCGTGATGTCGTTGCGCCTCTGCCGGACGCAGCTCTCCGAAGCCATCCAGGAGGGGGCGGGATGGCTCGAGTGGTCGTAGGTCTGGAGCGCGCGATCGCCGAGGCTGGGAGCCCGGAGATCCGTGAGCTCGGAGGGGCCGACCTGGCCCGCGCCCTCGCCCTGGCCCTGGGCACCGCGGCATCCGCGCGGCTCGTGGCCCAGCAGCGGATCAAGGCCGGGGTCTTCCGCATGGCGTTCGAGATCGGCGCGCGCACCCGCTCGGTCATCGCCAAGCGCATGGCTCCCGAGCAGGCCAGGCGCAACGAGCTGATGATCCGGCGCTGGCTGCCGGAGCTGGGCGTCGTGGGCCTCACGCCCGGGCTGTTGGGGCTCACGGCGTCGAGCGACGGGCGCTCGGTCTGGCATGTCTACGAGGACCTGGGCCCCTGGGAGCTGGATCCGCGCGACGCCGACCCGGAACGGGTGACGGCGGTCGTGCGGGCGGTCGCGGGGCTCCATTCGCGCTTCGCCGCGCATCCGGTGCTCGCGGAGTGCCGGCTTCACGGCGTGGACCTCGGCCCCTCCTTCCTGATCTCGAATGTCCGCGACGCGATCTATGCCCTCGAGCGGCTGGGCGAGCCGTATCGCGCCTCGACCGCGGAGCACGCCGCGCTGCGGGACCGGCTGCTCGACCGGCTCCATCGACTTAGCGACGAGGAGACCCTGCGGACGCGCGCCCTGGCAGACTGGGGCGGGCCCGAGACCCTGCTCCACGGAGACCTGTGGACGACGAACACGTTCGCCGAGCCTTTGGCGGGCGGCATCCGTGTCCGGCTCATCGACTGGGACCGCGCGGGCGTGGGCCCGGCGAGCTATGACCTCTCGACGTTCCTGCTCCGCTTCCCGCCGGAACGACGGTCCTCGCTCCTTTCCATCTACCGCGCCGCGCTCGGGGAGGGCGGCTGGCGGATGCCGGGCCGTCGCGAGCTGAATCTGCTGTTCGAGACCGCGGAGTGCGCGCGCTATGCGAACCGGGTGATCTGGCCCGCGCTCGCCCTGCTCCGCGACGGCGCAGCATTGGGTTACGACGAGCTGGCTGCGGTCGAGGGCTGGTTCGAGGCGCTCGAGCCCGTGCTCCCGGAGGAGCGGGCATGAGCCGGGGCGCGCGAATATGAAATACCTGATCGTCAACGCCGACGACCTGGGCGCAAGCCCCGGGATCACCCGGGGCATCCTCGAGGCCCAGACCCAAGGCATCCTGACCAGCGCCAGCCTCATGGTGGATACGCCGTGGAGCGCCGAGGCGGCGGCCCTGGCCCGCCTCAGGCCGGAGCTGAGCGTGGGTCTTCACGCGGACCTCCCGGCGGGAGCCGGCGCCGCCGCCAGAGGCGCCGATCTCGTCCGGATCGCGCTCCGGCATCAGTACGCCCGCTTCACCACGCTGATGGGCCGGCCGCCGACCCACCTCGACTCGCACCACAACGTGCATCGCGAGGCGGGCCTGCTCGAGTGCTTCCTCGAGCTCTCCCGCGATGCCGGGCTGCCGCTGCGCGACCATTCGCCGGCGCGCTACTTCCCCAGGTTCTACGGGCAGTGGGGCGGCGAGAGCCATCCGGAGCAGGTGGGCGTGGAGAGTCTCCTGCGCATGATGGAGTGCGAGATCCAGGAGGGGATCACCGAGCTGAGCTGCCATCCGGGCTACGTGGATGCGCGGGCGCCCTCTGGCTATACCGACGAACGCGAGGTGGAGCTCAAGACCCTGTGCGATCCGCGCGTTCGCGCCGGGCTGCGCACGCACGGCATCACGCTGATGAGCTTCCACGACCTCGGTCCCATCGCCGCGCTCCGGGTCACGAGAGGAGCCCCATGAGGACGGTCGTGCTCTCGGCATTCAACGTCGCCAACTTCCCGGAGGGCGGAGGCCATTTCTGGGTCTACATGCAGTACGTGCTGGGCCTGCGCCGGTGCGGATGCGATGTCTACTGGCTCGAGCGCTTCGTCCAGAGCGGCGACGAGGCGCGCGATGCGGCGGCGATCGCCACGTTTCTCGAGCGGCTGGCCGCATTCGGGCTCGAAGGCCGGGTCATCCTGGAAGTCGGGCCCGATCCGAAGTACTTCCCCGGGGCCCCCACCGCATTCCGCGGGCTCCCGGCCGCGGAAGCGGAGGCGGTGTTCCGGCGCGCCGACCTCCTGCTCAACTTCCACTACGCGATCGAACCCGAAAGGCTTGGCCAGTTCCGTCGCACCGCGCTGGTGGACATCGATCCGGGACTGCTCCAGTTCTGGATCAGCCGGAAGCAGCTCCCGGTCCACCGGCACGACGTCTACTTCACCACCGGCGAGACCGTCGGCACGGACGGGGCGCTGGTCCCCGATTGCGGGCTCCCCTGGGTGCACATCCACCCGCCGGTCTCGCTCGAGCACTGGCCCGTCGCGTTCGACCCGCGGCCCGGACCGATGACGACGGTCTCGGGATGGGACTCCAAGAACTGGCTGGTGGACGGGCCCTCCAAGGTCGAGAACACCAAGCGGATCGCGTTCCTCGAGTTCAAGGAGCTGCCCCGCCTCACCGATCAATCGCTGGAGCTGGCCCTGTTCCTTCGCACCGAGGCCGACGCTGAGGAGCAACGCCTGATGGAGGAGCGCGGCTGGCGCATCCGGCATTCCAGCGATGTCGCGGGTACGCCTGAGTCCTACCGGTCCTACATTCAGGGCTCGCGCGGGGAGTTCAGCTGCGCCAAGCCCTCGTGCATGCGGTTCCAGAACGCGTGGGTCAGCGACCGCACACTCTGCTACCTCGCGAGCGGCAAGCCGGTGGTGGTCCAGGACACTGGCCCGAGCCGCCACCTGCCGAACGGCGAGGGGATGTTCCGCTTCTCCACCCCGGAGCAGGCGGCGGCCGCCTTCGATGCCGTGAACCACGATTACCTGCGCCACAGCCGTGCCGCCCGCGCACTGGCCGAGACCTACTTCGACGCAACGAGGGTGGTGGCGCGCATCCTCGACGTCGCGATGGACTGACCGATGACCCCGTTCCTTTCGATCATGAGTCTGGCGGTGCTGGCCACCGCTTCCACGGCTTCCCCCGATCGCGCCACCGTCCAGGCCTTCCGGGTCGGGACACCGATCACCATCGACGGCGCGCTCACCGAGCCCGTCTGGACCGATGCGAAGCCGTTCACCGGGTTCGTCCAGCGCGATCCGGTCGAGGGCGCGCGCCCGAGCCAGATCACCGAGGTGCGGGTCGCCTACGACGAGGACGCGCTCTACGTCGGCGCGCTCCTCCTCGACACCGCGCCCGACTCGATCGCCGCCCGTCTCGCGCGCCGCGACGCCTCGATCGCCTCCGACCGCTTCGCGCTCTACCTCGACCCCTATCACGACCGGCGCAGCGGCTACTACTTCATGGTGAACGCCGCGGGCACCCAGTACGACGGCACGCTCTCGAACGACGTCGAGGACGACAAGTCGTGGGACGGCGTGTGGGAGGGCCGGGCGCGCCGCGACGGGCTGGGCTGGACGGTCGAGATGCGCATCCCGTGGTCCCAGCTCCGCTTCGCGGGCGGCAACCAGTCCGCCTGGGGGATCAACTTCGCGCGCGAGATCCCGCGGCGGCGGGAGAAGAGCTACGCCGCCTATCGCCCGCGCAAGGCGAGCGGCTTCGTGTCGCGCTTTCCCGACCTGGTCGGGCTCGAGCGGATCACTCCGGGGATGGCGATCGAGCTCATGCCGTACGTGACGTCCCAGACCGAGCACCTCGAGCACACGACAGGCGACCCGTTCAACGACGGCTCGCGCATGCGCACCAGCGGGGGCGGGGATCTCCGCACCCGGCTCGGGAGCCTGACGCTCAACGCCACGGCCAATCCCGACTTCGGCCACGTCGAGATCGACCCGGCGACCGTCAACCTGACCGATGTCGAGGACTTCCTGGAGGAGAAGCGGCCGTTCTTCGTCGAGGGCGCCGGGACGTTCGCGTTCGGCCGCCAGGGGGCGGGCGACTACTGGGACTCCGACTGGGATGATCCGCTCTTCTTCTACAGCCGGCGTATCGGCCGCACGCCCCAGGGTCGCGTACCCTCCTCGGAATTCGAGGACGTCCCGGTCGCCGCGCGCATCCTGGGCGCGGGCAAACTGATCGGCCGGCTCGGCGGCGCGTGGAGCCTGGGCACGCTGCACGCGGTCACCGATCGCGAGCTGGCCCGCCTGGCCGACCCCGACACCACCTGGCGCGCCGAGATCGAGCCGCGCACCTACTACGGGGTGACGCGCGCCCAGCGCGAGTTCGGCCGGCGGGCGGGGCTCGGGCTCCTCGGAACGACGGCCGTGCGCTCGTTCGAAGACCCGACGCTCCGCAACCAGCTCAACAGCGCTTCAGTCCTCGGGGGCCTCGACGGCTGGCTGTTCCTCGACTCGAAGCAGGCCTGGGTGCTCTCCGGCTGGTCTGCGTTCTCGCGGGTTGCGGGCACTTCGCGGCGACTGATCGCGCTCCAGCGCAGCTCGACGCACTACTTCCAGCGCCCCGATGCGGACCACGTCGAGGTCGATTCGAGCGCGACCTCGCTCGCAGGCTTCGCCAGCCGCTACTGGATCAACAAGCAGAAGGGGGCCGTCCTGTTCAACTCGGCGGTCGGATTCGTGGCACCGGAGTTCGACGTCAACGACCTGGGATTCCAGCGGCGCTCCGACGCGGTGAACGGCCACATCGGCAGCGGCTACAAGTGGACCAAACCGACCTCCCTGTTCCGCTACCAGACGCTCAAGGCAGCCGCATTCTGGACCCTCGACCACGACGGGAACGCGACCCGCCGGGGCGTGGAGACCTCGAGCTACACCGAGTTCAAGAGCGGGCACACGCTGAGCGCCTACGGCACATTCGACGCCCCGGCCCTCAACAACCGGCGCACCCGTGGCGGCCCGCTGACCCGGAATCTCGCGGCGTTCTCGGCCGGCCTCGACTACCTGAGCGACACCCAGCGGCGCACCTACGTCTACGCGTCGGTGAGCGGCCGGAGATCGTCCTCCGGCGCGTGGAGCGCCTACGCCTACCCGGGCGTGGAATGGAAGCCCGCGACCGCGCTCAGCATCAAGCTCACGCCCGGCTGGGAGCGGCTGCACGACGACGCGCAGTTCGTCACGTCCAAGTCCGATCCGGCGTCCGCGACCTACGGTCGCCGATACATCTTCGCCACGCTGGACCAGCACACGGTGTCCGCGTCGTTGCGCCTCAACTGGACCTTCACGCCACGGCTCGGGCTTCAGACCTACGTCCAGCCGTTCATCTCCACCGCGGCCTATCGGGACTTTAAGTCGCTCGCCCAGCCGCGCAGCTACGCGTTCGAGTCTTCGAGCTACACCGACAACCTCGACTTCACGGTCCGCTCGCTCAAGGGGAATGCCGTGCTGCGCTGGGAGTACCGGCCGGGCTCGACGCTGTTCCTGGTCTGGACGCAGCGGCGCTCCGAATCGGACACGTTCGCCGAGACCCCGCTGCCGGTGGGGCGGGTCGGGGATGCGCGGCCGGAGAACATCGTGCTGGCGAAGCTGTCCTACTACTTCAGCCGTTAGCGCCGCCGGCGCGCGCCGGGGAGCGGACCCCGACCAGCCGCCCGCCGTCGATCTCGAGCCGCAGGTCGCAGTGCTCGAGCGTGCTCAGGCGGTGCGCGACGATGAACGTCGTCCGCCCCCGCATCAGCCGCTCGATCGCCTCCATGATGAGCTCCTCGGAGCGCACGTCCACCGCGCTGGTCGGCTCGTCGAGGATCAGGATCGGCGCGTCCCTCAGGAACGCGCGGGCGAGCGCGATGCGCTGGCGCTCGCCGCCCGAGAGCGTCATGCCGCGCTCCCCGACCGGGGTGTCGTAGCCCTGCGGGAGCTTTCGGATGAAGTCATGCGCGTTGGCCGCCCTGGCTGCCGCGACGATCTCGTCCCGGCTCGCCTCCGGGCGGGCGTACGCGATGTTCTCGCCCACGCTGGTCGAGAACAGGACCGAATCCTGGAGCACCATCGCGTACTGGCGGCGCAGGTCGGCGATCCGGTAGTCACGCAGGTCGACGCCGTCGAGAAGGATGCGGCCCGCGGTCGGGTCGTAGAGCCGCAGCAGCAGACCGACGAGCGTCGTCTTCCCTGAACCGGTGGGTCCCGCGATCCCGACCCGGGTGGCGACCGGCGCCTCGAACGACACGTCGCCGAGCACGGGGCGATCGGCGGAGTAGCCATAGGAGACGCCCTGGAACTCGATCGCGCCGCGCGCCCGCTCGAGCGTCCGAGCACCCGGGCGCTCGGCCACGTCCGGCGCGTCATCGAGCAGCGCGAACACCCGCTCGGCCCCGGCGAGCTTCGATTGCAGGCCCACCGCCCGCTTGCTCAGCGTCCGGAGCGGTTCGTAGAGCTGAGTGAGGTAGCCCATGACGAGGAGGAGTTCGCCGAGCGTGATCACCCCCGACTGGACGTGTGCGATCCCCAGGAACAGCACGGCGGCACTCCCCAGCGCGGTCAACACGCCCACCTGCAGGCTGAAACCGCCCTCGGCCAGGCTGAGCCTGAGGCGCGCCCACATCCCTTCGCCCGATCGGCTCAGGAACCGCTTCTGCTCGCGCTCCTCCTGGCCGAACGCCTTGACCACGCGCAGCGCTCCGAGCACCTCCTGCACCACCGCCAGCGCCGACGTCTCGAGCTTGCGCACCTCGTGCCACCGGACGCGCAGCCGGCGGCGGTAGTAATGGTTGAGGAGGAACAGCACCGGGGCGACGGTGAATGCGACCAGCGCGAGTTGCAGGTCGAGACGCGCCGTCACGATCAGCATTCCAACCAGGGTCAGACCGGCGGCGAACGACGGTAGCACGCTCTCGACCAGGATCGACTGGGTGTCGCGGACGTCCTTCTCGATGCGCGTGATGGCATCGATCGAGCCCCGCCGGTCGTGATGGGCGAGCGACAGGTGCTGGGCGTGCAGGAACACTCGGGCGCGCAGGTCGAGGGTCTGCTTCTCGATCAGATAGGCGCGCAGCCCCTGACTCACCAGGTCCTGGAGCTGTCTCAGGATGGCCGTGGCGATGAGCAGTCCGGTGGCGACCGCCAGGGCCAGCTCGCGCGAGGGCGCGCCCTCGCCGAATGGAAGGAATCGGGGCAATGGATGGGAGCCCAGCGCGCTGTCCACCGCGATCTTGAGCGGCAGCGGAGCCAGCATGGTGAGCGGCGCGAGCAGCAGGCCATTGGCCAGGAGCCCGGCGAGGTGCAGCCGATAGGGTCGCGCTTCGCCCAGCAATCGGCGGAACAGCGCCCGGTCGGACCGGCGGGCGCGGGCGTTCATCGGCGGGCCGTCCACGCTCGGGAGATCCGGCGATGGACCCGGAGCGGCACCGCGCCGTCAATCATCCTGGGCCAGCTCAAGCGACAGCGCGTCGGTCAGGGCGCGGGCGGCGAGACCGCACTCCCAGGCGACACGGACGGCCAAGCCGAGTGAGGCCACCGCGAGCACGGCGGCTGCGGCCGTCGCGGCCGCGAGGCCCGCGGCCAGCGCCAACGCCGCCAGCACCGCGACGCCGACCAGCCCGCCCGGAGCGACGCGCGGCCAGGTGCGGGCGCGCACCATCTGCTGCCCCTGTCCATGTTCCTCGACGGCGGCGAGCAGCCGGGCCGAGCCGAACAGGCCGCCACGCACCTCTAAGTCCCAGCGATCGAAGTCTCCGCCGCGCCGCACGACGGCGCCCGCGCCACGCACGGCCTCCTCGACCCCGGTCAGCCGCGCCTCGGGCGCGCGCCAGCGTGGCGTCCACACCGCGTGACGCCGCGGGTGCGGCGAGGTGGGCCAGCGTGGTCCGCGCGCGCGCCACGGAACGAGACCGTGACGCAGCCGGCCACGCAGCCGGGCGATCGGCTGCAGCAGATGCATCAGGGCGGTCAGGCCGCGGCGCTTCCACCGCTCGGCGGCGGGACCGGGGAACGCTGCCGCGTAAGCGCTCACACAGGCCTGGGCGATCGGCGCCGCGAGTGCCAGGACGAGCAACGGCATGGCGATCAGGAGCGGCGACCACAGGGCGCCCAGCGCGGACACCGCCGCGAGCACGACGATCGCCAGATGCCACTCCGGCATGAGCGGCAGGGACGAGAGCATTCCCGGGCCGGGTTGATACAGGGACTGGAACGGCGCGCTGCCCCATGAGCCCTGATAGATGCGGCCGCGCCCGAGGGCCAGCGCCCGGGTGAGGCCGGTCCCGTAGATGCGGCCCGCCCAGCTGTAGTGACCGAGCGCGTTGTAGCGCGCGGGCCACTTGTGCTCGAGCAGCGCCTCGGCGCGGCCATAGCCGAGCTGCTGGCGCCAGTAGGTGCGCACCGAGTTGCGCCGGTGGTGCCACACCATGGCGCCGGCATGGAACCCCAGCGTCCCGACCTGGTCCTGAAGCCGCCAGCACAGGTCGACGTCGTCCCCGGCGGTGCGGAAGCGGGCATCGAAGCCCCCGATCGCCGCCAGCGCCGTTCTGCGGAACGCCATGTTGCAGCCCGGGATGTGTTCGGCCTCGGTGTCGGAGACGAGGACGTGCATCGGACCGCCCGGTGAGTTGGCGACGCACTCGGCGATCCAGCCGTCGCCGGGGGGCGCGATGTTGGGGCCGCCGATCCCGACGTGACGCGTGGTCCTGAATGCCCAGGCCAGGTAGCGGAGCCACTGCGGATCGGGGCGGGCGTCGTCGTCCAGATAGGCGACGATCTCCCCGGTGGCCGCCTGCCAGCCGGTGTTGCGCGCGGCGCTCAGGCCCCGGTTCTCGGTGCGGATGACGCGTACGCCGTATTCGGCGGCGATGCTCGCGGAGGCGTCGGTGGACCCGTCATCCACGACGATGGCCTCGAGATCCGGATAGTCGAGCTGCCGGATGCCCTCGAGGCAGTCGCGCAGCAGCCGCGAGCCGTTGTAGGTGCACACCACCACCGAGATCCTCGGCGTGCGCTCGTCGGCCGCGAACGGCGCCTCGGCGAACGCCCGGCTCACCGTGGCGAGCGCCGGCTTGGGTGTGCGGTCGCGGCGCACCAGGCCGAAGTCCCAATCGTTCACATCTTCGCCACCCCGGTGCCATTCGTCGGTCCAGGCGTAGACGAATACCCCGCCTGCTCCCGCCGCGAACGCACCGCGCACCTGCCTCGCCACCATCGTCGCCTGGGCGTCCACGCCCGCGCGCAGGCTGTCGAGCCCCAGCTCGGTGATGAGCAGCGGTCGGTCGCCGGCGAGGTTCTGGAGCCGCGGCAGGTAGGCCGCGAAGCGCTCCATGGATTCCAGATAGACGTTGAAGCTGACCAGGTCGGCGAACGGGCATTGGAGAAACTCGGTCGACGGATAATTCACATAGGTGATGAGCGCCCCGGGGTCCTGGTCGCGGACCACCTTGGCCATGCGCGCGAGGAAGCGCTCGATCCGGCGGGGCCCGAGCCAGCGCACGACCGGGGCCGGGATCTCGTTCCCGAGCGCGTAGCACAGCACCGCCGGGTGGCCCACGCAGGCGCGCACGCGGTCGCGTAGCCGCGTCTCGATGCCCGAAAGGTCGCGCGTGTCGTTGAGGTAGCCGACCTCGCGCTCAACCGCCAGGCCCACCATGACGCGCAGGCCCTGCTGCCATGCCCGATCGAGCAGCCAGCGCGGCGGCGCGGTGTAGGTGCGCACGGCATTGACGCCGTGCGCGGCCATGAGGCGGAAGTCGCGCTCGACCGTGGCCGGCTCGGGGAACTCCACCTGGTCCTCGCCGGGCCGGAACGTGCCGTACGTGACGCCTTTGACATGGAGCTTCTCGCCCCCCGCGAACAGGAACTTGCCGCCGGCCCGCGGGCGTTCCCACGAGGCGGTCGCGTTCGGAAGGCTGAAGGGTTCGAGCTGGATGGCCATCGTGGGTCGGGGGTGGGTCAGGGCGGGTGTCACGGGGTGCCGCCGGCTTGCCGGTGCATCGCGGCCCGGCGCTTAGACCCTGCACCCTCGAGCCGCTCGAAGAGGGCATGGGCGCGGCCCCCGGAGGCGGCCCGGGGGACGCGGCGCCGATAAGTATAGGTCAACCGGGTGGAGATCGCCAGCGGACAGTCGATCGGAATATCGACCGGCGAACGGCATTGCCGGTTTGGTGACGATATTGTTTTACAGTCTGTTGATATGAGTTATCATATTCGTGTTCGCGGTCCCCCGGGCCGCTTCTCCGCGGGAAACGCGGCCGCCACCAGGCCTCGAACCCCCGTCGCGACCGGGTTGCCGCATGTCCATCTCGCCGGTTGTATCATCTCGGAGGAGCACTCCCCTTGAATATCATCGTTGCAGGGGGAGCCGGCATGATCGGCTCGCATCTGTGCGAAGCGCTGCTGCACGCCGGGCACCAGGTCACGTGTCTCGACAACCTCTCGACCGGCCGCGCGCAGAACGTCTCCTGGTTCGCGAGCCATCCCTCCTTCCGCTTCATCAGGCACGACGTCACGCTCGAACTCCCCGACGTCGGGCGGGTGGATCGCGTCTACCACCTCGCGAGTCCGGCCAGCCCGATCGGATACGCCCGGCTCCCGATCGAGACCATGCTCGCCAACAGCGTGGGCACGCGGCGCCTGATCGAACTTGCCCTGGCCCACGGGGGGCGCTTCCTCTTCTGCAGCACCTCCGAGATCTACGGGGACCCGCTCCAGCACCCCCAGCGTGAGGACTACCGCGGCAACGTCAGCTCGATCGGGCCGCGCTCGACCTACGACGAATCGAAGCGGTTCGGCGAGGCGATGACCATGGCCTACGTGCGGACCCACGGCCTGGACGGAAGGATCGTCCGCATCTTCAATACCTTCGGGACCCGCGCCGACCCGGCCGACGGGCGCGTGGTGGTCAACTTCGTCACCCAGGCGCTCCGCCACGAGCCCATGACCCTCTACGGGGACGCCCGGCAAACCCGGTCGCTGTGCTGGGTCGCCGATCTGGTGGAGGGGCTCGGCCTGATGATGGAGTCGGGGCGGGCGCGCGGGGAGGTCATCAACCTCGGCAACCCTGAAGAGCGGACGGTGATGGAGATCGCCACCCTGATCCGGAAGATGGTGGGGTCGAGCTCACCCTTCGTCTTCACCCCGCCTGCCGTGGGTGACGACCCGCGCCTGCGGCGCCCCGATATCGGCAAGGCCCAGGCGCTGCTCGGCTGGCAGCCGCGCACCCCGCTCGAGACCGGGCTGCGTGAGGTGATCCGCGAGCTGCGCGTGGCGCTGAACGGCGACGTCCGGGCCGGCCACCACCCGGCGGCCCGATCCATCCACGCCACGCCCGCGGATCTCTCCGCGGTGCGGCCCCATCTGCGCACGGCTTTCCCGTCGGGCCCGCAGGATCCCTCTCCGCGGTAGGGAGGCAGCCCCCCAAAACTGCACGCTTGTGCAGCGCGCGGCCCTCCCTTATAGTGCCCGACCTCGGCCCCCACCCGAGACGTCCCCGCGCAACACCGAGCCGCGCGCACGCGTGCGCGTCGCTTCCCCGGAAACGGAAGTCATCATGTCGTCTGAGCGATGGGTTCGTCCCGACCCGCGCGCGAGCGATCTCGCGCGAGCCTTCGGCGAACCTTCTCCCTTCGTCTCTCCATCGTCCGGCGAAATCGAACGATGCGATCCACCCGCGATGCGCGTAGCGCGCCATCCTCGGTCGATCGCTCGTCGTGCTGGCGCATCCCGCGAACGCGCGCGATTCACCACGGCACGCCTCATGCTGTCCTCCGGGTTCTTCGCGCGCGGAAATTATTCGTCGTCGCCGCGCGCTCGCGTCGTTGCTGCGCGAAGTGATGGCACGTGCCGCGCGACCGCATCGTTCGTGGAAAATTTCTCGCTTGCGCACATGCGGGCATCGGGTGGTATAAAGCACGGCACCGTTCGCGACGAATCGACTCCTCGCGTGCGAGCGGTGAGCAACCCTCCAATCACGCAATCGACAGGGCGTCAGGAATCGTCGTCGCGGATCACACCGAGTCGGTTCACCGTTCCGTCTCCGCTTTTCCCCGGAGCGTGGCTGTCCCGGTCTGATCAAACTTCGGTAGGGTGCATATCTCGCGAGGACCAGGGAGGTCCCCAATGACCCAAGGGTTTCAGGCAGCGTCCGTCACACCGTCCACCGCAGTGAACTCCGCCGGCTTGCGCGTCCAGCGCCGTCACACGCGCCCGGGCGTCGATCCGCTCGACGAGATCCGTTGGGAGAAGCGCCGTACCGTCATCACCAACCCCGACGGGTCGGTCGTCTTCCAGATGGATGACGTCGAGGTGCCGGCCGGCTGGTCGCAGCTCGCCACCGACATCGTCGTCAGCAAGTACTTCCGCAAGGCCGGGGTCCCGGGCTCGCCCGGCCACGAAACCAGTGTGCGGCAAGTCGTCAGGCGTGTCGCCCGCACCATCCGTCGGGATGGCGAGGCCCAGGGCGGCTACTTCGCCACGCTCGATGACGCCGACGCGTTCGAGGCCGAGCTCTCCTACCTGCTGGTGAACCAGATCGGCGCGTTCAACTCGCCGGTGTGGTTCAACTGCGGTCTCTACCACGAGTACGGCATCGCCGGCTCGGGCGGCAACTTCTACTTCGACCCCGCCACGCGCGAGGTGCGGGTCACCGAGGACTCCTACTCGCGGCCCCAGATCTCGGCCTGCTTCATCCAGTCGGTGGGCGATGACCTCATGTCCATCTTCGAGCTGGCGAAGAACGAAGCGCGCGTCTTCAAATTTGGATCCGGTACGGGCACGAATTTCTCGCGCCTGCGTGGCCGCATGGAGAAGCTCTCGGGCGGCGGCACGTCCTCGGGGCTCATGTCGTTCCTCGAGGTGCTGGATCGCGGCGCCGGAGCCACCAAGTCGGGCGGCACCACGAGGCGCGCCGCCAAGATGGTGGTGCTCGACATGGACCACCCCGAGATCCTCGACTTCATCCGCTGGAAGATGCGCGAGGAGAAGAAGGTGGCCGCTCTGGTCGCCGCCGGCTACCCCTCGGACTTCAACGGCGAAGCCTACGCGACCGTCTCCGGCCAGAACTCGAACAACTCCGTGCGCGTCTCCGATGCGTTCATGGACGGCGTCGTGAACGACGGCCCGTGGCAGACGACCTTCCGCACCACCGGCCAGGTGTACGAGACGCTGCGCGCGCGCGAGCTGTGGCGCGAGATCGCCGATTCCGCATGGAAGTGCGCCGATCCCGGGGTCCAGTTCGACGACACCATCCAGCGCTGGCACACCTGCAAGACGACGGACCGCATCCACGCGACTAATCCGTGCGTCACCGGGGACACGTTGGTGGCTACGTCGGACGGCTGGCGGCGCATCGATTCGCTGGTCGGGACCGCGGCTCAGATCATCGGCTCCGATGGGAAGCCGCACTGGGTGACCCGTATCGTCCCCACCGGCCGCAAGCAGGTGTTCCGGCTGCGCACCCAGGCGGGATTCGAGGTGCGGATCACCGGGGACCACAAGGTTTGGACCCAGGAGCGCGGAGATGTAGCGGTGTGCGACCTGGCAGCAGGCAGCGACACGGTCCGGCTGCTTGGCACGCCGTTCGGCGAGCAAGGCCTGATCTCCGACTCGGAGCTGAAGCTCGCGAGCTCGGCGGCTGCGGGGGCCACCCTCGGCGCCGGGTCGAGCTTCGAGACGACGCAACTTGCGACCGATGCGATCGGCAGCGCCTGTCTCGACCATATCGTCCTGGATCAGGCGGGTGAGCCTAAGGCGCTTCTCCCGTCGGTGTTCCAACTCGACCGGCAGAGCGCAGCGTTGTTTCTGAACTGGCTTTTCTCGGAATTCGGAGGTCTTCACCTTGGAACCAAGGGTTGTTCATCGCTCGAGAGGAAATCGCTCGAGTTGTTGCAGCAGGTGCAATGCCTCCTGCTGAGCTTCGGCATCAAATCGGTGGTTCAACTCTTCCCCATGCCCCAGACGAACATGTCCACCCGGATGGACGAGGCGGCCCCCTGGCTCCGAGTCGCTGACGAGCATCAGGGGATCTTCATATCCGAGATTGGCATCGGCCCGAAGGGCGGGAGGCGAGACTCATTGCCAGAGCTTGCCCCGCGCCTTCAGCGCGACCTCATCGTTGCGGATGTCATCGCCTCGATCGACCCGCTCGGCGAGGAGGACGTGTTCGATCTCACCGAGCCGGACACCCACCACTTCGTCGCGAACGGCCTGGTCGTCCACAACTGCTCCGAGTTCGTGTTCCTCGACAACACCTCCTGCAACCTCGCCAGCGTGAACCTCATGAAGTTCATGCGGACGGACGGGACGTTCGACGTGGACACGTACCGGCACGCCATTCGCGTGTTCTTCCTGGCGCAGGAGATCCTGGTCGGGCTCGCCTCCTACCCGACCGAGACCATCGCCAAGCGCTCCTACGAGTTCCGCCCGCTGGGTTTGGGCTACGCCAACCTCGGCACGCTGCTCATGATGCAGGGGCTGCCGTACGACAGCGAGGGGGCGCGGGCCACGGCGGCGTGCCTGACCGCGGTCCTGACCGGCGAGGCCTACGCGCTGTCGGCCGAGATGGCCGCCAGCAAGGGTGCCTTCGAGGGCTTCGCGGTCAACCGCGAGAGCATGCTCGAGGTCATCCGCATGCACCGCGAGGCGGCGCGCACCATTGACGCCTCGCTCGCCCCGCGCGATCTGCGGGCGGCGGGGATCGAGTGCTGGGACCGGGCACTCGCCCTCGGGGGACTGCACGGGTACCGCAACGCGCAGGCGACCGTGCTGGCGCCGACCGGCACCATCGGCCTGCTCATGGACTGCGACACGACCGGGGTCGAGCCGGACTTCGCGCTGGTCAAGTTCAAGAAGCTGGCGGGCGGCGGCTACTTCAAGATCGTCAACCAGTCGGTGCCCGGAGCGCTCAGGCGCCTGGGCTACGACGACCCGACCATCGCGCGCATCATCAAGTACGCGCTCGGCACCGGCTCGCTCCAGGACGCGCCTCAGATCAACCGCGCCACCCTGCTCGAGCGCGGCCTCACCGGACCCGAGATCGACCACGTCGAGAAGACGCTGCCGAGCATGCTCGACATCCGGTTCGCGTTCGTGCGCGGGGTGATGAGCGAGGAGACCCTCTCGCGCCTGGGCGTCAGCATCCAGGAGCGCGAGAAGCCCAACTTCTGCGCCCTCACGGTGCTGGGCTACACGGACGCGCAGATCGCCGAAGCCAACGCCGCCATCTGCGGCAGCCTCACGGTCGAGGGAGCGCCCGGCCTGTCGCCGTCGCACCTGCCGGCCTTCGATTGCGCCAACCGGTGCGGTCCCACCGGCACGCGCTTCATCCAGGCCACCGGCCACATCCGCATGATGGCGGCGGTCCAGCCGTTCATCTCGGGCGCCATCAGCAAGACCGTCAACCTCCCGCAGGACGCCACGGTCAAGGACGTCGAACAGATCTACTTCGAGTCGTGGCGCTCGGGCCTCAAGGCGGTGGCGCTCTATCGCGACGGCAGCAAACTGTCTCAGCCGCTCGCCACCGGCAAGAAGGTCGAGGAGCCGGCTGCCGCGGTCGCCCATCCCAAGCTGCGCCGGCGCCGGCTGCCGAGGCGGCGCCACGGGTTCACCCAGGAGTCGCGCATCAGCGGCCACAAGGTGTTCCTGCGCACCGGCGAGTACGAGGACGGCACGGTCGGCGAGATCTTCATCGACATGCACAAGGAGGGCGCCGCGTTCCGGAGCATGATGAACTGCTTCGCCATCTCGGTTTCGATGGGCCTCCAGTACGGCGTGCCGCTCAACGATCTCGTGGACCAGTTCACGTTCACGCGGTTCGAGCCGCACGGCCGGGTGGACGGACACGACAACATCCGGCTGTGCACCAGCGTCGTGGATTACGTGTTCCGCGTGCTCGGGCTCGAGTACCTGGATCGCACGGACCTGGCGCAGGTGAAGCCCGAGGAGCTCGGCATGGTGCGCAGCACGGTCGAGCACGCCACCGGCAAGCCGGTCGGGTTCGAGCACCACCGCGGCCCGAACGGGAATGGGCACGACAAGAAGGAGGCGCCCGTCGCCCAGGCGTCCCCGGCCCCGGCGACGCCGTCGGCGTCGCTGACCCGTCGGACGAGCGGGCCGGTCGAGAGCGGACAGGACGCGATGCTGGCCAAGTTCCCCGGCGATGCGCCGATCTGCGATCAGTGCGGGCACATCACCATCCGAAACGGCACCTGCTACAAGTGCCTCAACTGCGGGAACTCGCTGGGCTGCTCGTAGCACCAGCGGTCGCAGGGAATTCGAATGGGCGGGGTCACTCGACCCCGCCCGTCGTATTCGCGGCGCACCAGCGGCCGGAACCTCTTCCCCCCCGCCCGGCGGCCGCACCGGCGGGATGGCACTGCCCGGATCAGTCGTCGTCGATCGAGCCCCCGCCGACAGCCCCGCTCATCTCGCCCGCCACACCCTGGCTCCGCTCGTTGGGATTTCCGGGACGCTTGCCGGGCCGGACCGACTCGCGGATGCTCAGCCGGTTCTCGCCGACCACCACCGACAGCTCCTCGCCCGGCTGGGCGCCCTCCGGCACCCATACCAGCCGCACCGTCTCCTCCTCCCACTCGGAGTCGCGCTTCGCGTTCGGCAACTGCTTCTCGTAGTAGGCCACCATGTCGTCGGCGCGCGCCGTGACCTTGAAGAACCAGGCCATCCCGTCCGACATGGATTCGGGCGTGTCCCCGATGCTCGTGCTCCCCATCGCGTCCTCGAGCACGGCGCCGGGGTAGACGGGGACCGAGTTCGCGTAGACGGCATGGGGCAGCGCGGTCTGCTTCGCGCCGCATCCCGCGGCGGCCAGCGCGCACAACGACAGGACGGCGAGCACCGTGGTGCGATGGGACATGGCGACCTCCCGATTCTCACTGATCGTACCGACCCGGCCGGCTCGGCCGGGGGCTGCGGCCTTGTTATCGGCGGGACCGCGGCCGGGATTCACCCCCCTCGGCGAGCCTCAGCCGTCGGGCTCCGGCGGTCGTTCGTTGACCGCGCCCACCCACCCGGCCTAGCCTGCACGCATCGCGACCTCGCGCACCCCCGGGAATCGAAGGAGACACGCCATGTTCGCGCGCACCACCCTCCTCTGCGTCCTCGCGCTC
>JBKJXJ010000068.1:0-4223 GCA_046716125.1 Candidatus Eiseniibacteriota bacterium | reverse complement strand
GAAGCGATGTCGGCGTTCCTTCAGAAGCCCTTTGCCATGGGGGCGTTCGCCCGCAAGGTGCGCGACACCCTCGATGCCGCGCCCGGCGTGGCCGAGGACGACGCCGAACCCGAGGCCCGCGGGGCCTGAGCGGGGGTGAGCGTTCCAATTTGAACTATCCCCGGGGATAGCTGGTTCCCGACAGGCCGCACGTCCTGTTGCCGGTCCGGCCGAGCAGATTTCGATGAACTCCTACGGCCCGGGGGCCGGTGCGGGGGCCGCGCTCTTCCGGGTGGAGCGCCCCAGGTATCTCACCACCGCAGGGGTTTGTCGCTCGCGCAGTCCGGCGCAATCGGTGATCCCCTCGACCACCTTGGCCAGTTCCTCCCGGGTCCCGGGGAACTGGGTCTCCGGAAAGCTGAAGAACACCTTCGCATGTTCGATCCGCTGGGCATCGCAGCACCGCGCGAAGCCCGGTAGATCGGACAGGTAGAAGGGCGGGATCCGGCTGGCGATGAGCCTGTATCCGGCCCGGAACCAGAGCCACACCTGGTACTTTAACTCCTCGTTCTCGGAGACATTGGAGGGGATGGTGAAGATCTCCTGGGGCCGGAGCGGCCCGGTCAGCGCGTAGTCGAGGGCGCGGGTCAGGAGCAGCCCGTCACGGAAGTGGCCGAGCGCAGCCAGGAAGCGGGCGCGTTCGGACGGGATCTTCGTGGATTCGAAGCGCAGCCGGTACGCCTCGTAGAGCGCCACGTCCCCGTCACGCGCCGCCAGATTGAGCGCGGTGCCGGCGACCGACGCATCGACCGAGTCCGGGTGGGCCATGTAGCGCCGCGCCGCGAGCTTCGCCCAATCCAGGACCTCCCGCTCGTAGGCGTGGACGCCGAGCGCCGCCAGCATGCCCGGGCGCATGAGCGACACCGCGTCCGGCTCGCCCCGGCCGCGGGTGATCCCGAAACGTTTGAGCGACGGCCGCAGGAACCGGCGCACCGCGACCGCGAACGAGCCGCGCAGGTCGGGCGTGATGAATGTGGCGTGGATCTTCTCGAGCCCGGCGATCACCGCCGACACGACCTCGGGCGCCGGATCGTCGGTGAAGCGTTCGAGCGTGGCCAGGTAGTCGTCGGCGTTCAGCAACCCGGCGTCGAGCAGCGCGGCGAGGTTGTTGATGAATCCCACGCGCTCGCGCGCGTCCAGCGCCCCGGGTCCGCTTGCCGCGATGGCCTGAAGTCCCGCGGGGGTCGCGAGCCATCGGTAGTAGCCGCGCTCCCCGGCGTTGGGATGGAGCCAGGCCGGTGCCGCGCTGTGCTCGAGCTTCACGGTCTGCACCGTGTCTTCCAGCAGCACGCTCTGGGTGTGGACCCGGTGGCCGTCCGAATAGCGCAGCGTCACCGGGATCTTCCAGGCCATGGGCGCGGGCAGTTGCGTGCCGAAGTTGAGGAACCGCTGCTGCCGCAGGCGTACGGTGCCGCCAGGCTCGACCTCGGCGCTCACCAGCGGGACGCCGCCCTGGTCGAGGAACGACATCGTCGCCGCGGTGATGTCGCGGCCGGAGGCGGCCGACAGCGCCCGCCACAGGTCGTCGGCGGTGGCGTTCTTCCACTCGTGCTCCTTGAGATATGCGATGACGCCGCGGCGGAAGACGTCGGGGCTGAGCCAGCTCTCGAGCATCCCCAGCACCGCCTGGCCCTTCTGATAGGACAGCTCGTCGAACAGCCGATCGAAGTTCGCGAACGCGTCCACCGACTGGCGGACCGCGCGGGTGGTCAGGCGCGCGTCGGTATTCATCGCGCGCTGGGACCCGCTCAGCGCGCGGACCGGGGTGTTGTACTGGGGGAAGACCTCGTGGGTGATCTTGTCGCCCATCCACGAGGCGAACGACTCGTTGAGCCACAGGTCATCCCACCACTCCATCGTCACCAGGTCGCCGAACCACATGTGGGCCAGCTCGTGAGCCGTGATCGAGGCCAGCCGCTGACGCTGACGTACCGAGGCGGTGGCGGGATCCACGAGCAGGATCTCGTCGCGGTAGGTGATGGCGCCGGCGTTCTCCATGGCGCCCGCCGCGAACTCGGGCACCGCGAGGAGGTCGAGCTTGGCGTAGGGGTAGGGGCGGCCGAAATACTTCTCCAGCGCCGCCAGGATGGGCGGGGTGGTGCGCGCGGCCTCGGCCGCCAGCGCCGCGGCCCCCTTCACCGTGACGACGCGCCCCGGCGCCGACATCCCGCGGATCGGCACGTAGTCGAACGGGCCCACGGCGATCGCCACCAGATAGGACGGCAGGGGCGGGGTGCGCTTGAACACGACGGTGCGCTGGCCGCCGATGGTGGATTCCTTCTCGATCGGCGTGTTCGACACCGCGCTGGACTTGTCGGGCACGGTGACCGTCACCTGGAACGGGATCTTGAACTCCGGCTCGTCCCAGCACGGGAACGCCTCGCGTGCCGAGGCCGCCTCGAACTGGGAGTAGCAGTACCAGTGCTCGCCGGATTTGAGGCGGTAGAGGCTGTTCGCCCGGGTGTCGAAATCGTTCACGAAGTCGATGTCGAGGCCGTAGTCGCCGGCCGGGATCGGCTGGCTGGACCGCACGATCAGCACTCCGGAGGCGCCCGACTCCTGCGTCACCGCGACCGCCCCGGCGGCCCCCGTGAGCCGGACCGAGATGACGTCCATGTTCTTCGCGTAGAGGCGGAACGACTCGGTCGGCGCCGCCACCGTGAGGTCGATATGGACCGCCCCTGAATAGTCGGGCCGCGATGGGTCCAGCTTGAGCCTGACCGACTCGAATGTCGGCACGACCTCACGCCCGAGCCGGTTGTTGAGGGCGGCGGCGTGGCTCGTGCCGGGCAGCAGGAGGGTCAGGGCGAGCAGGGCGGGGACCATGCGCGAGCGGTGGGCAGGGGGACGACGCATCAGGCCTCCGGCGATGTCGGGATGACCGCGGTGCGACCGGGGGGGATCGGGACCGACCAGTCAACACCGGGCCGGGGGCCGCGGGCAATGGGAATCCGACGGGCGCGGGCAGGGCGCCGCCCCTCGCGCCCCCCTCGCGCTCGTTGACAGCCCCGCGCCCCCCGCCTAGCCTGCCGCTTCCGCATGCCCCGCCCCGACGCCTCCCTCGCACCCGCGGTCGAGACCATCGGCCTGCGCCGCACGTTCGCCGCCCCGCGGAACCGCGGCGGCGGGCCCGTGGAGGCGCTGGCGGGGGTGGACGTGCGGATCGAGCGGGGCGAGATCTTCGGCCTGCTGGGCCCCAACGGCGCCGGCAAGACCACGTTCATCAAGATCCTCACGACCCTGCTCTTCCCCACCGGCGGCATCGCCCGGGTCGCCGGGCACGACGTGGTGGACGAAGCGGGGGAGGTGCGTCAGCGCATCGGGCTCATCTCCGGTGGCGAGTCCAGCGGCTATGGCATCCTCACCGTCCGCGAGTGCCTGTGGATGTTCTCGCAGTTCTACGGCGTGCCGGCGGCGGTCGCCTGGCCGCGGGTGGACGAGCTCGTCGCGGTCGTGGGCCTGGTCGAACAGGCGAACACGCGGATCAACCGGCTCTCGACCGGCCAGCGGCAGCGCATGAACTTCGCGCGCGGGTTCATGAGCGACCCGGAGGTCATGTTCATGGATGAGCCCACGCTCGGCATGGACGTGAACGCCGCGCGGGCGCTGCGCGCCTACGTCGCCCGCTGGATGCGCGATCGCCCGGGGCGCACCGTGCTGCTCACCACCCACTACATGGCCGAGGCCGAGGAGCTGTGCGACCGGCTCGCCATCATCGACCGGGGCCGGGTGCTGGCGTGCGACAGCCCGGCCGCGCTGCGTCGCCAGGTGCAGGGTTGACAGCACGTCGAGCTCGAGGTGAGCGGGACCGACGGCGGCGGGGAGGGTCCGCCCGCGATCGAGGGCATCGCGACCGCATGGGGAGCGCCCCATCCCGAGCGCGGCACACGCACCCTCAAGTTCCGGCTTCCGCCCGGGCGGGCGCTGGTGGATGTGTTGCGCGGGCTCGAGGGGCTCGGGGTCCGCGTGGACGGCGTCGCCACGCGCGAGACCACGCTCGAAGATGTCTTCATCGCCGTGGTCGGGCGCGGCCTGGACGATACCGGGGCGCCCGATCCTCCCGTCGGGGGCGCGGCCGGACTTCCGGCCGGACGCTGATGCCCGGACGCCCGGTCCGCCCCGCGTTCTCCCCGCCCCCCGGCCCCCGCCCCCAAGCGCGGCAACAGCCCCCCCCAAGGGGCCCC
>JBKJXJ010000067.1:0-23943 GCA_046716125.1 Candidatus Eiseniibacteriota bacterium | reverse complement strand
GGAGACACCATCCTGATCGCGCCGGGAACCCGTCCCGGCGGGGTGTTCAATTCGAACAAATCCCTCACGATCGCTTCGCACAATCTGGTGACCGGCGACACGGCCATGGTGGCGCAGACCGTGCTGGACGGCGTCGCATCGGGGATGTGCAGCGGGGCCTCGGGGTGCATGGGGGGCGCAGTCCTCGAATTCGGGACGAACGCCCATGGCAGCACCGTCATCGGGCTCGCGCTGATGAACGGAGAGAACGGACTCATCGCGAAGTCGATCGTAAACGTCGATCACTGTCGGGTCGTCTCAAATGGCGACGGGGTGGACTACTACGAGGGCGCTGGTGGGATCATCAGCAACAGCGTGTTCGAGAAGAACACCGACGACGGGATCGACCTCAACGGCCGGATGAATGTGTCCATCCACGACAACATCGTCCGGAACAACAACGATGACGGTCTCGAGTTTCGCCTCTATGCCTTTACGGGGCCGGAGGTCACCGTGGACATCGTTCGAAATGTCTTCACGGGAAACGGCGAGGACGGGATCCAGATCATCGACTACCCCGTGGTCTCCGCGTATGTCATCCGAATCGACCGCAATGTCCTAGCGGGCAACTACGATGCATCGGGCAGCAGTGCCGCGATCGGGGTCATGCCGAATGGCGAGACCGTCGAGAATCTGGTGGGAGCCCCGGCAGCCGAGCGAATCTATGTGACGAACAATACGTTCATGGGTGAGAAGAACGGGCTGGTGGGGGGCGCGAATGTCATCGCCCTGAACAATATCTTCGTCAATATCGAAGGCAAGGCGCTACGGCGCGTCGGCGGCAACTCGATCACGTCGTACTGCATGTTCTGGAACAACGGCGTCAATCACGAGACCAGCGTCATCGACTCGTCCCACATCCTGGTGGCGAACCCGGCGCTCGGTCCGACCGGCGACCTGACTGCCGACAGCCCGGCGATCGACGCGGGCACCGTATCCTTCCAGTGGATGGGCGAGACCGTGCTGAGCATCCCCGGATCGGAGTACGCCGGGAACGCCCCTGACGTCGGGGCGGACGAGTTCGGCTGGAGCCCTCCCGGTTTCAATCTCGCGCCCACGGTCAATGCGGGTTCCGACCAGTCCGTCCAGTTCCCGGGGGCCGCAGCGCTCGTGGGGGCCGCAAGCGACGACGGTAATCCCGACCCGCCGTCTAAGCTCACCGTCCATTGGAGTGTCGTGGGCGGGGCCGGGCCGATGGTCATCGAGGACGCGAGCCAGGCGGTGACCTGGGCGCAGTTCTCGACGCCCGGGACCTACCTGTTGCGCCTGACGGCCGGTGATGGACAGACCACAAGGGCCGACACGGTCCGGATCTCGGTGCTGACGGGGCCTAACGCGCCGCCGGTGGCGGACGCCGGGCCCGACCGGACGATCACGTTGCCGGCGGGGGCCGCGCTGGATGGGACGGTCAGCGACGAGGGGCTGCCCAATCCTCCGGGGATTCTGACCACGACGTGGAGCGTGGGGAGCGGGCCGGGCGGAGTGACCTTCGCGAATGCGAACGCCGTGGACACGCAGGCGTCGTTCACCGTGGATGGCTCCTACATCCTGCGACTGACGGCGACCGATGGGGCGCTGGGCAGTACCGACTCGGTGCTGGTCACGGTGCTGCCGACCCCCAATACCCCTCCGGTCGTGGACGCCGGACCGAATCTGACGATCACCCACCCTGCGGGCGCGGCGCTGAATGGGACGGTGAGCGACGACGGACTGCCCGATCCTCCCGGTGCGATGACCACGACATGGAGCGTGGGGAGTGGTCCCGGCGGCGTGACGTTCACGAACGCGAGCGCGGTGGACACGCAGGCCTCCTTCGCCGTGCCGGGAACGTACATCCTGCGACTCACCGGCAACGACGGGACGATGAGCACGACCGACTCGATGCAGGTCACGGTGCTGCCGCCCCCGCCGCCGATCGATCGCCGCATCGCGGTCGCCAGCGACGACGCGGAGGAGGATGCGGGTGGCGGCATCTCGGGGAATGTCACGGACATCGAACTGGTCGTCGGCTCGACCAACCAAACGGTGGGGCTCCGGTTCACGAACGTGACGGTGCCTCCGGGCGCGACCATCACCACGGCCTGGATTCAGTTCGAGGCCGACGAGGTGCAGAGCGAGGTCACGAACCTGACGCTCAAGGCTCAGGCTGCGGACAACGCCGCCACCTTCACGACCACCGCCGGCAACATCTCGTCCCGGCCGCGCACGACGGCATCGGCGACCTGGTCGCCGGTGGCCTGGAACACCGTGGGACAGGCGGGGGTGAACCAGCGGACGCCCGAGCTGAAGTCGGTCCTCCAGGAGGTCGTGAACCGTCCGGGGTGGGCGAGCGGGAATGCGGTCGCGATCATCATCACCGGGACCGGGCACCGTACGGCGCGGTCGTTCGAAGGGCTGTCGTCCGGAGCGGCCCTGCTGCACGTCGAGTCGGGCGTGGCGCCACCGACCAATGCCGCGCCTGTCGTGGACGCGGGCCCCGACCGGTCCATCACTCTGCCGGCCGATGCCGTGCTGGACGGGACGGTGAGCGACGATGGCCTCCCGAATCCGCCGGGCGCGTTGACCACGACGTGGAGCGTGGGGAGCGGTCCGGGGTCGGTCGATTTCCAGAATCCCAATCTGGTCGACACGCCGGTCACGTTCACGGTGCCGGGGTCCTACATCCTCCGCCTCACCGCCAACGACGGGGCGTCGAGCACGACCGACTCGATGCAGTTCCTGGTGCAGTCGGTCTCCAACACTCCGCCGGGCGTGGACGCGGGACCGAACCGGACCGTCACGCTTCCCGCGAGCGCGTCGCTCGACGGGACGGTGGGTGACGACGGACTGCCGAATCCGCCCGCGGCCGTGACCACGACATGGAGCAAGGGAAGCGGTCCTGGCGGCGTGACGTTCGTGAACGCGAACGCCGTGGATACGCAGGCTTCCTTCACCGTGGCGGGCACCTACATCCTGCGGCTCACGGCGAACGACGGAGAGTTGTCAAGCGCCGACTCGATGCAGGTCACGGTGCTGTCGGTGCCGAACGTGGCGCCGGTGGTGGACGCGGGCCCGAACCGGAGCATCACACCGCCGGCGGTCGCGGGGCTGGATGGGACGGTGAGCGACGACGGGCTGCCCAACCCGCCCGCCGCCGTGACGACGACCTGGAGCCTGGGGAGCGGACCGGGCGGCGTGACGTTCACGAACGCGAACGCGGTGGACACGCAGGCGTCGTTCACCGTGGCCGGGACGTACATCCTGCGGCTCACCGCCAACGACGGGGGCCTGAGCGCGACCGACTCGATGCAGGTCACCGTGCTGCCGCCCCCGCCGCCGATCGAGCGCCGCATCGCCACCGGAAGCGACGATGCCGAGGAGCCACCCACGACCTTTCCCAACCTCGCGAGCCCCGACATCGAGCTGGTATACGACGCCGCCCTTCAGACGGTCGGGCTGAGGTTCACGAACATCGCCGTGCCCCAGGGCGGGATCATCCATTCGGCCTGGATCCAATTCGAGGCGGACGAGGCGCAAAGCGAGGTCACGAACCTGACGCTGAAGGGGCAGGCCGCGGACAACGCCCTCACGTTCGCGTCCGGGAGCGGCAACCTCTCGGCGCGACCGCGGACGACGGCCTCGGCGAGCTGGTCGCCGGCGGCATGGAACACGGTGGGGGAGGCCGGGGCCAACCAGCGGACGCCCGAGCTGAAGACACTCATACAGGAGATCGTGAACCGTCCGGGGTGGGCGAGCGGAAACGCCGTGGCGATCATCGTCACCGGGACCGGGCATCGGACGGCGCGAGCGTTCGAGGGGTCGGCGGCCGGCGCGGCGCTGCTCCACATCGAGGCGGGAGCTGCGGCGCCCCCCAACAGTGCGCCGGCGGTCGACGCAGGACCCAACCGGGCGATCACGCTGCCCGCGGGCGCCTCGCTCGACGGGACGGTGAGCGACGACGGGCTGCCCAATCCGCCCGCCAACGTGACCACAACGTGGAGCAAAGGCAGCGGTCCGGGTGGCGTGACGTTCACGAACGCGAACGCGGTGGACACGCAGGCGTCGTTCACCGTCGCCGGGACGTACATCCTGCGGCTGACGGCCAACGATGGGGCGCTTTCGGCCACCGACTCGATGCAGGTGACGGTGTCGCCCGTGCCGAACGTCGCCCCGGTGGTGGACGCGGGGCCCAACCGGGCGATCACGCTGCCCGCGACCGCTTCGCTGGATGGCACCGTGAGCGACGACGGACTGCCCAATCCGCCCGCCGCCGTGACCACGACGTGGAGCAAAGGCAGCGGACCGGGTGGCGTGACGTTCACGAACGCGAACGCGGTGGACACGCAGGCGTCGTTCACCGTCGCCGGGACGTACATCCTGCGTCTGACGGCCAACGATGGGGCGCTTTCGGCCACCGACTCGATGCAGGTGACGGTGGCGCCGGCGCCGAACGCGGCGCCGGTCGTGGACGCAGGCCCGAACCGGGCCATCGCGCTGCCGGCGAGCGCTTCGCTGGATGGGACGGTCAGTGACGACGGTCTGCCCAATCCACCCGGCGCGGTGACGACGACCTGGAGCGTGGGGAGCGGGCCGGGGACGGTGATGTTCACGAACGCGAACGCGGTGGACACCCAGGCGTCGTTCACCGCGAACGGGACGTACATCCTGCGCTTGACCGCCAGTGACGGGGTGCTGAGCGCGACCGACTCGATGCAGGTCTCGGTGTCGCCGGTGTCGAACGTGGCGCCGGTGGTGGACGCCGGGCCCAATCGGGCGATCACGCTGCCTGCGACCGCGGCGCTGGACGGGACGGTCAGCGACGACGGCCTGCCCAATCCGCCCGCCGCCGTGACCACGACGTGGAGCAAGGGGAGCGGACCGGGCGGCGTGACGTTCACGAACGCGAACGCGGTGGACACCCAGGCGTCGTTCACCGTCGCCGGGACGTACATCCTGCGGCTCACGGCCAGCGACGGGACGCTCAGCGCCACCGACTCGATGCAGGTGACGGTGTCGCCGGTTCCGAACGTGGCGCCGGTGGTGGACGCGGGCCCGAACCGAGCGATCACGCTGCCCGCCACCGCCTCGCTGGATGGCACCGTGAGCGACGACGGCCTGCCCAATCCGCCCGCCGCCGTGACCACGACGTGGAGCAAGGGGAGCGGTCCGGGCGGCGTGACGTTCACGAA
Organism: Candidatus Eiseniibacteriota bacterium; assembly: GCA_046716125.1. Taxonomy (GTDB): domain Bacteria; phylum Eisenbacteria; class RBG-16-71-46; order RBG-16-71-46; family RBG-16-71-46; genus WS-11. The sequence continues at coordinate 18,736 of JBKJXJ010000067.1, read as the reverse complement.
CGCGAACGCGGTGGACACCCAGGCGTCGTTCACCGTGGCCGGGACGTACATCCTTCGGCTCACGGCCAGCGACGGGACGCTCAGCGCCACCGACTCGATGCAGGTGACGGCGCAGCCCGACCCCAATCTCGCGCCGGTCGTCAATGCCGGTCTGGATCAGACGATCGTTCTCCCCGCGAGCGCGGCGCTGAACGGGACCGTGAGCGACGACGGCCTGCCCAATCCGCCTGCCGCCGTGACGACGAGCTGGAGCGTCGTCAGCGGCCCGGGCACCGTGTCCTTCCAGAACGCCAACCTGGTGGACACCCAGGCGTCGTTCACGACCGCCGGCATCTACGTGCTGCGACTGACCGCGAACGACACACGGCTCAGCACCCTCGACCAGGTCCAGATCACCGTGCAAGCGGTCGCGGCGCCCCTCAATCGCAGGGTCGTTGCCGGCACTGACGACGCCGAGGAGAGCGCCAGCGGTTCCATGAATCTCAACAGCACCAACCTCGACCTGGTGTTCAACTCCACCAACCAGACGGTCGGTCTGCGCTTCACGAGCCTCGCGATCCCTGCCGGCGCCACCATCACGCGCGCCTATGTCCAGTTCACGGCCCGCAAGGTGGATCACGGCTCCTCGAGCATGGCGGTCCGGGGGCAGGCGGCGGACAACCCCGGCACCTTCACCAGCACGGGCGGCAACCTGGGCGGCCGCACGCGCACCACGGCCGCGGTGAGCTGGTCGCCGCCGGACTGGACCAAGATCGGCGACGCCCTCGCCGAGGAACGAACGCCCGAGCTGAAGACCATCGTCCAGGAGATCGTCAGCCGGCCCGGTTGGTCGAGCGGGAATGCCCTGGTGATCATCTTCACCGGAACCGGAACACGCACCGCGAGCTCGTATGACGTGAGCTCCGCGGATGCGCCTCTCCTCCACATCGAGTATGCGACGGCCGGCGCGCCTCAGATGAGCATGCGGGAGGCCCCGATCGTCGAGGCGGCCGGCGAGTCTCCGCGCTTCGACTTCGCGCTGCACCGCGCCGGTCCCAACCCGGCCCGTGGCGAGTGGTGGGTGGACTTCACGCTCGCCGATCCGAGCCCGGCGTCGCTCGAGCTGGTGGACATCGCGGGCCGGCGGGTCGTCACGCACGAGGTGGGCTCGTTCGGACCGGGACGCCACCGGATCGAGCTGCGCCACGCGCTGCCGACCGGCGTCTACCTGGTACGCCTCGCGCAGGGCAGGAGTGTGCGCGTGATGAAGGTGGCCGTGCTGAAGTAGGCGTACCCTACGGCCGGGACAGCACGGTCTCGGGCGGCGCCCGCAGCGCGCGCGCGACCGGATGCAGATTCTGCTCGGGGTCGGCCCAGGGCGTCTGGCGGAAGAAGAAGTCCACCCGGGCGGATGCGCTCTTGGCAAACGCGCTGTCGCCCGCGAGGCGCGCGGCGAAATCCCGGGCGCGCGCGGGATTCTCGCGCAGCATGCGCCGCGCGATCGGCTCCATGACGTAGGCCTCACCGTACTCCTTCGACTCCAGCACGGTGTCGAACACGTTCCAGTACATGAGTCCGTCCGGCGCCTGCGCCTCGAACAGGTGGACGGCGACGGCCGCCGAGGACTGGTCGAGCGGCACCCACACGTCGCCCGGCTCGAATTCACGCGCCTGGCGCTCCAGATCCACCCGCGTCACGGTGATCGGGCGGTGGCCCTCGCTCGAGCGCGGCGGGGTGTTCCACTCCACGATGCGCTGCACCTCGACCGTGTCGCGCCACGCGGCGGAGAGGCGGCGGTATCGCACGCGATGGACGTCGAGCCGATCGATGGCGTCGGTCCACTCGCGCGGGACGACGTAGCCGGCCGGCTGACGCACCGTCAGCGCGGGCACGGTCTCGCGGAACAAGGGGATCACCGCATCCCAGGGCTCGGCGGTGTAGCGTGCCACCGGCGCGCCGGTGATCTCGCTCGGCTCCCAGCGCGTGACCCATCCCTTGTACTCGAGCGAGTCGCGCCGCTGCCCGACGCGGGTGCTCAACACCACCTCGCGCTTCGCGGGATCGTTCGTCCGCCCGCGCGCGATCGCCTCGGCCGCGGCGGCCGCGACGGCGCCGGTCAGCGCCCGTGGGCGTGCGCCGATCTCCTCGAGCAGCGCCAGCACGAAGTCGTACGTCGCGCGCACCCGGGTCGCGTAGGGTTTGAGCATGTGGGTCTCGACCAGCACGCTCGGCCGGCCGTGGAGCGGGGTGTAGCCGGTCGAATACCGCGGGGAGTAGTCGTTCGTCGCGACGCCGGCACGCGGATCGTTCCCGCTCAGGAAGTCGAAGTAGGGCGCCGTGAGATGCCCCATCGCCCTGGTGCGTGGCACGACGCGGCCTTCGACGGCCTGCGTGAGCCACCGGCTCACCGCCGCCGCCACGCCCGGTCCGGAGTTGTACGCATAGCTCACGTCGTGCCGGAAGTCGGCGCCGTCGGTGGTGTGGTTGTCCACCAGGAGATGCGGCCACCACGTCGTGTACACGTTCGAGATGAGCGCCCGCATCTCGGGGGCCTCGACCTTGAGGTAGTCCCGGTTGAGGTTCAGGCCGATCGGGGTGAACCGCCAGCCCATCATCTCGGGACCGTTCTGGTTGATGCGGTTGTAAGGGCTGCGACGCTCGTGGGCGTCCACCGAAAAGATGGGGAGGACCAGCACGATGACGCTGTCGAGCACCGCCGCGTACTTGTTCTGCACGACCATGTCGCGCATGAGCTCGAGGCAGGCGTCCTTGCCCTCGATCTCGCCCGCGTGGATGCCGTTCTGGATGAGCACGATCGGCTTGCCGGTCGCGCGCGCCAGATCGGGCGTGAACGCGCGATCCCGCGACAGGATGACGAGGGGAAGCTCGCGTCCCTGGCCGCTGGTGCCGTAGTTCGTGACCCGCACCCAGCGTGACCGCGCCTCGAGGAGCCGGCAGAAGCGCATCGTCTCGTCGTAGTCGGGGGTGAGGCGATAATCCGATTTCTCGGCGCGTGTCTTCCAGTAGGCGGGCGGCTCCTCGCCCTTCGCGGGTGCCGGGAGGGAGGCCGAAGGGAGCGGTGAGAGCTGCGGCGGAGGCGTCGGCGCCTGGGCCGATACGACGGGCACGACGACGGTGGTGAGCGTGGCGAGCAGCAGCAATCCGCGTGCGAACATGCGTTGAAAGTAGCACAGCGGCGGCGCGCGCCCGCGCGGCGCGCGTCAGTCCAGCGTCACGTCGAGTTCGCCCACGCCCAGGTTCACCGCGATGCGCGAGGCGCCACACCGAGGTTGCCGGAGGCGGGGGCCCCAAGTACCTTCCCCGTCTCCCGCTCCGAATTCCGAGTCCGACTCCGGAGGCAACCCATGAGACGCGCGCACCCGTACGCCCCGCGAATCGTCTGGACGCTGGCCCTGCTTTTGGGCGGCCTCGCCAGCACCGGCACGATCCAGGCCGCCGCGAGCACCGCAAAGCCGGCCGGCGCGAAGGACCCGTTCGACCAGCGGCAGCTCGCCGGCCTCGAGTGGCGCAGCATCGGGCCCTACCGGGGCGGACGGGTCACGGCGGTCGCGGGGGTGGTCGGCCAGCGCAACGTTTACTACTTCGGCGGCACTGGCGGCGGCATCTGGAAGAGCGTGGACAGCGGCGTGTCCTGGCAGAACGTGTCCGACGGCTACCTCTCGACCGGCTCCGTCGGGGCGATCGAGGTGAGCGCCAGCGACCCCAATGTGATCTACGCCGGCATGGGCGAGTCGTGCATCCGCGGCAACGTGTCGCACGGCGACGGGGTCTACAAATCCGAGGATGCCGGCCGCTCGTGGAAGAACGTGGGCCTGCGCGACAGCCGCCAGATCGGACGCGTCCGCGTCCACCCCACGAACCCGGACCTGGTCTACGTCGCCGCGCTGGGCCACACGTTCGGACCGAATCGCGAGCGCGGCGTGTTCATGTCGCGCGACGGCGGGCAGAGCTGGAAGAACGTTCTGTTCGTCAACGACAGCACCGGCGCCGTGGACCTGTGCTTCGATGCGCGCAACCCGCGCATTCTTTACGCCGCTACCTGGCAGGCGATGCGGACCCCGTGGAGCCTGACGAGCGGCGGGGCGGGGAGCGGGCTGTGGAAGTCGAGCGACGGCGGCGAGACCTGGAAGCGGCTCACCGGGGAGGGGCTGCCGAAGGGGATCTGGGGCCGCGTCGGAGTCGCGGTCTCGCCGGCCAACTCCGATCGCGTGTGGGCCATGATCGAGGCTGAGGAGGGCGGCGTCTACCGCTCGGACGATGCCGGGCGCACGTGGCGCAAGCTGAACGACGAGCGCAATCTGCGTCAGCGCGCCTGGTACTACACCCACATCCATGCCGATCCGAAGAACGCCGACGGGGTCTACGTCTTGAACGTCGGGTTCTTTCGCTCCGGGGACGGCGGTCGCACGTTCCGGGCGCAGGCGACCCCGCACGGCGACAATCACGACCTGTGGATCGATCCGAATGATCCGCAGCGGATGATCGAGGGCAACGACGGCGGGGCCAACGTATCGTTCGACGGCGGGATCTCGTGGACGCGGCAGGACAACCAGCCGACCGCGCAGTTCTACCACGTCATCACCGACGACGCGTTCCCCTATCGCGTGTACGGCGCTCAGCAGGACAACAGCACCGTGGGCATCGCGAGCCGCACGGAAGGCGCCGGAATCGATCGCACGGACTGGTACGACGTGGGCGGGGGCGAGAGCGGCTACATCGCGCCCAAGCCGGGCGATCCCGAGGTGGTCTACGCCGGTTCCTACGACGGCTACCTGACGCGATGGGATCACCGCACGGGTCAGGAGCGGAATATCAATCCCTACCCCGACAATCCGATGGGGTGGGGGGCGGAAGGCGCAAAGTATCGCTTCCAGTGGACGTTCCCGATCGTCGTCTCGCCGCACGACCCCAACACCGTCTACGCGGCGTCGAACGTGCTGCACCGCTCGACCAACGAGGGTCAGAGCTGGGAGGTCATCAGCCCCGACCTCACCCGCAACGACCCGACCCGGCTCGGACCTTCGGGAGGACCGATCACCAAGGACAACACCAGTGTCGAGTACTACTGCACGATCTTCGCGATGGCCGAGTCGAAGCTCGCGAAGGGCGTCCTGTGGGCGGGATCGGACGACGGTCTGGTCCACGTCTCGCGCGACGCCGGGAAGTCGTGGCAGAACGTGACTCCGCCGGCCCTGCCGCCCTGGAGCATGATCAGCCAGATCGACCGCGGTCCGCACGAGCCGGGCACGGCGTACGTCGCCGCCAACCGCTACAAGCTCGACGACTACAAGCCCTACGCGTTCGTGACCCACGACTACGGCAGGAACTGGCGTTCGATCGGCGCCGGCCTGCCGCCCGATGGCGGCTTCGTGCGCGTGGTGCGCGAGGACCCGGTGCGCCGCGGGCTGCTCTTCTGCGGCACCGAGACCGGAGTCCACTTCTCCCTCGATGGCGGCGCCCGCTGGCGGCCGCTTCGGGTCAATCGCCCCGGGCTGATCGCCGACCTCGCCAGACCGGACGGCGAGGTGCGCGGGGCGCTGCCGCTGGTGCCGATCACCGACCTCGTCATCAAGGACAATGACGTCGTCGTCGCCACCCAGGGCCGCTCGTTCTGGATCCTCGATGACATCAGCCCGCTGCGCGAGATGACGGTGGAGCCGATGGCGGCCCCGGTGCTCCTCAGGCCCTCACCCGCGCTCCTGTACGGCGGTCCGGTCGGTGGTGTCGGCGGCCGCGGGGCCAATCCGCCCTTTGGCGCGCTCGTCTATTACCGCCTGGAGAACGAGCCGGGCGAGAAGGACGAGGTCACGCTCGAGTTCCTCGACGGCGCGGGCAAGTCGATCCGCAAGTTCTCGAGCAAGGGCGACCCGCCGCAGGAAGGAATGCCCGCCGGGGGCGAGGAAGGCGGCGGGCCCGGCGCCGCGGCCGCCGCGGCGAGCAAGCTCCCCGCGAAGGCCGGACTCAACCGGTTCGCGTGGAATCTCCGCTACCCGGACGCGAGCCGGTTCCCGGGATTGATCCTGTGGGGCGGCGGCCTGAACGGCCCGACCGTGGTTCCCGGCACGTACCAGGTGAAGCTCACCGCCGCCGGCGCCTCCTCGACGCGCAGCTTCGAGGTGCGCAAGAACCCGCGCCTCGCCACCACGCCGGCGGACTACCAGAAGCGTTTCGATCTGCACATGAAGATCCGCGACAAGCTGACCGAGACGCACGACGCCATCACCCGGATCCGCGACCTGCGCGACCAGCTCAAGGCGGTCGCGGACCGGTCCAGGGCGGCGGGCAAGGACACCACCATCGCGGCGGCCGCGAAGGCGCTGACCGCGAAGCTCACGGCGGTCGAGGAAGCCCTTTACCAGACCAAAAACAAGAGCAATCAGGACCCGCTCAACTACCCGATCCGGCTCAACAACAAGCTGTCGCAGATCACCGGCGTGATCAACAGCGCCGACGCGCCGCCCACGGATCAGGCGATCCAGGTCTACGAGGATGTCGCGGGCAGGATCGACATGGAGCTGACGAGGTTGAAGCTGGCGCTCGAGAAGGACCTCTCGGCGTTCAATGCGCTGGTGCGCGAGAAGGAGATCCCGGCGGTCATGGTGAAGGAAAAGAAGAAAGAGGATGCCGGGCGGAGCGAACGTCCGATTCCCTGACGCGTGGCGGGAGGGAGAGGTGTGAACCGGAAGCCAGGCAGCGCGCTGGCGCTGACCGCCGTCTGCATGTGGGTGGCGAGCGCAGTGATCGCCGGCGATGCGCCCCGTAAGCCGGCTCCGCGATGGCTCGCATCGGCCGTGACTACCTGCGCTACATGACCGAGGTGTTCAACTTCTACGAGCGGCTCTCCCGTCAGTCCCTAGCGCCCCACGGCGGAGGCGGCGCCTCGATCGGCTTCGTGAGATCGAACTCGATCCGATACCGGCGGTCGGTCCCTTCGCGACGCAGCGCGTACGCGAACCGCGCCCCCGGCTCCAACGCGACCGTCCAGACGTTGGTCCGCGCCGCGGGGAGGAGCCGGGCGGTGAAGGTGTCCGCAGGGAACTCGTAGAGGCCCGGCGCATGGGGCACGCGAAGATCGCCGCCATACTGTGTGACGGCGTCCTCCGAACCGTCCTCGTGACGATGGTCATGCTTGAGCCGAAGCCCGGCCGCGGTGCGCGTCAGGACCCACGTGCGCGACCGGTTGCTCCCGACGTGGAGCGGGATCCGGATGGTGGAGTCCCCGCACGAGCGCACGTGCATGACGAGCGCGCGGCCGGTGAACGTGGTGTCGCCCGCGGGCGCCTCGACCACGGTGCCGGGATACGCTTTGCCGCAGAGGGCGTTCAGGTCGCGCCAGACGGCATCATGCAGGGACGGTGTGGGCCGGGTGGCAGCGCAACCGGCGAGGACAAGCGTTGCGGCGAGGATGAGCGGCAATCGGCCAGGTCGGATCATTTGGATCTCCCAGGTGATTTCGACTGTGTGCAGTGCCCTCGGGAAGATGGTATCGCAGGTGGCCGCCGGCTGCGCTACATTTGCCCGGCCCCGGATGGCGGCGTGTGGGTCGTACGAACCTCGAGGAGGTCGCGATGGTTTCCGTGGTGTCGCTCTGGCTCCCGATCGTGCTGTCGGCGGTGATCGTGTTCGTGGCGAGCTCGATCATCCACATGATGCTGAAGTATCACAGCACCGACTTCCGCAGGGCCCCGAACGAGGAGGACCTCCAGGACACGCTGCGGAAGTTCTCGATCCCCCCGGGCGACTACATCCTCCCGTGTCCGCAGGGAGCGGCGGGGATGAAGGATCCCAGGTACCAGGAGATGGTGAAGAAGGGACCGGTCGTCATCATGACCGTGTTCCCGACCGGCGGGTTCAACATGGGCGCCAGCCTCGCCATGTGGTTCGTGTACTGCCTGGTGGTCTCGGTGTTCGCGGCCTATGTGACCGGCCGCGCGGTCGGCGCCGGCACCTCCTACCTGACGGTCTTCCGCTACGCCGGCGTCACGGCGTTCGCCGCGTACGCGCTCGCCCTCTGGCAGAACACGATCTGGTACAAGAAGGCGATGAGCACCACGATCAAGAACTCGTTCGACGGGCTGGTCTACGCACTGCTCACTGCCGGGACGTTCGGATGGCTGTGGCCGAAATGAGCGTCGGAGCCCGATGACCCTGGGGGAGGAGCGACCGACCCCGGAGGGGGGCGAGACGGATCTCGCCCGCACGCTGGCGCGGGTGGACCACATCATCCTCGCGACCCCGGACGTGGACGACACCGCGGACCGACTCACCACGACGCTCGGAGTGCGCGCCGTCGCCGGTGGGAAGCACCCGGCGTGGGGGACCCGCAACTCCCTGATCGCGCTCGGGGACCTGATCTATCTCGAGATCGTCGGGCCGGACCCCGGGTCGCCGCCGCAGGAGCCGCCGCGACCATTCGGCCTGGAGACGTTGAGCAGCCCCCGCCTCGTGACCTGGGCGGTGAAGGGGAGGGCGCTCGATGCGCTGGTCACCCATGCCCGCGCGGACGGCGTCGATCTGGGCGAGGTCCAGCGTCGCACGCGCCGGCGCCCGGACGGCCTGCTCCTGAGCTGGGCCATGACCGACCTCACCGCGCCGCGCGCGGATGGGATCATCCCGTTCTTCGTGGACTGGGGCGAGACTCCGCACCCGGCGACCACCTCGCCCCAGGGCGGGACGCTGGTCGGATTGAGCGCGCGGCATCCCGAGGCTGATAGCGTGCGGGCGATGCTGCGATCGCTCGGTCTGGCGATCGGGGTGGAGCCGGGGGACGCGCCGGAGCTGATCGCCACGCTGCAGACGCGCAAGGGCGAGATCGAGCTGCGGTAACGCGCCTTCGCGCTCGCGAGGACTATGCTATCACCGGTGGTCGGGCCGGGGGCATCCCAGGGCGAAACCCGCGGGCGATCGATCCTCGGACCTGAAACGGGCTTGTCGGGAACGGTATCCGCGGCATAGCCTTGGCGCTATTCCGCTTCCCATCGGGGTGAGTGCGAGGGCCATGGGCATGCATAGCGCGACGCGTTTCGGCACCGGTCATTGAGCGCCTCCTCCGACACGCCCCGCGCGGCGCCTTCGTGGAAGCCGCTCGACGCGCGCCAGCGGCGCGTGCTCGGGGTGCTGATCGAGAAGGCCAAGACCACGCCGGCGGGTTACCCGATGTCGGTGCACGCGATCGTCACCGGGTGCAACCAGAAGAACAATCGCGACCCGCTGACCGCGTACGATGAGGACGACGTGGAGGAGGCGATCCGCCAACTCTGCGCGCTGGGCGCCGTGAGCGAGCTGGACTGGCTTGGCCGCGTGCCGAAGTACAAGCACCATGCCTACGAGTGGCTGGGCGTCAACCGGCTGGAGAGCGCGGTCATGACCGAGCTGCTGCTCCGCGGCGCTCAGGCGCTGGGTGATCTCCGCGGGCGCGCGGCCCGCATGGAGCCGATCGCCGACCTCGCGGCACTCAAGCCCATCGTGGATGCGCTGGTCGGGCGTGGCCTGATGATCGAGCTGACGCCCGCCGGGCGGGGCCAGGTCGTGAGTCACGGTCTCTATCCATCGCACGAGCTGGCCGACCTTCGATCCCGGCTCGCGGGCGAGATCGCTCGCGACATCCCGCACTCGAGCCCCGGAGCCGCACCGTCGCATCAGCCCACGCGCGATGAAGCGCCCATGCCGGCGCGGGAGGCGCCGTCGCTTGGATCGCAGACTCCGAGTCTCAGCGAACTTGCGGGCGAGGTCGCGGAGCTTCGGGCGGAAGTCAGCCGGCTGCGCGAGGTGGTCCGGGAACTCGAAACGCGGCGCGATGATGCTCGAGGGTGACGAGGGCCGGACCGGGACCGTGAACGGCGCGGCCCGGCGCGGCGCCGGGTCGGGCCCCGATCACTTCAGACGCAGGGCCTTCGCTCCGCCCGGGATCGCCCGGCCGTCCACCGACATCCGCAGGAAGTAAGCTCCCGGCGGCGAGCGACGTCCCGAATCGTCCGAACCATCCCAGATCGCCTGGTGTTCCCCGGCGCTCGCCTCGCCATCGAACAGGCGTCGCACCCGTCGGCCGCTCGCATCCATGACCTCGATGCGGACTCGGCCCGCGGCGCTCAGTCGGAATGGCAGGATCGTCTGATGGAGGAACACGTTCGGGCGGGCGGCACCCAGGCCGTCCGCGCGGGCCCCGCCGGGATCATCGCCCACACCGACCGTCATGGTTCCGGCCAGGGTCACCAGGTAGACCGCGCCGCGGTCGGTTCCGCCGTCGTCGTCCACGCCCACGCCGCAGGCCAGCGTCGTCGCTCCGCCTCCGATGCCGTAGATGTCGCCGAGCGAAGCCACCGCGGAGCCGAACTCATCGAAGTCGTTGATCTGGCCGGTGAAGTTGCCCGACGCGCTGCTGATCTCCTCATAGGAGAGGACCTTCCCCGTGGCGTCCAGGAACAGGATGTAGAGCGCACCGCGATCGACCCCGAGCCCTTCGTCGCCGGCGGCGCCGACCGCCAGCGCGGCGACCGCCGGACCCGCGCCATCCAGATTCCCGAGACCGTAGACCGAGGTCCCGAAGTTGTCGTCGTTCTGGAGCAACGCGGTGAAGCTGCCCTCGATATCGCTGATCTTCTTGCGCGAGAGGATGCTGCCGGTGCTGCTGAGGAAGAGGATGTACACGGAGCCACGATCGGATCCGCCATCGTCATCCCCGACGGCGCCCACCGCGAGGGCCCGGGCCGCGGGACCCGCGCCATCGAGATCGCCGAGGGTGCAGACGTCCTCGCCGAAGTTGTCGCCGTCGGAAAGCGCGCCGGTCATGACGATCAGCGAACTGCTGTACTTCTGATAGGAGAGCACGCTCCCCGAGGTGTTCAGGAACAGGAGATAGACCGCTCCGCGATCCAGTCCGCCGTCGTCGTCGTACACGGCGCCCACGGCGAGCGCGACCGCGCTGGGCCCGGCGCCATCCAGGTCCCCCAGGCTGGCCACCGCGCCGCCGAACTCGTCGTGGTCGTCGAGGATCGCGGTGAATCCGCCCTGAAGGTCGCTGATCTTCTGCTGCGCGATCACGGTGCCGGCGCTGTTCAGGAACAGGATGTAGACGGCGCCGCGGTCCGGGCCACCGTCGTCGTCGTTGATGGCGCCGACCGCGAGCGCCACGGCGCTCGGGCCCGGACCATCGAGGTCGCCCAGGCTGACGATCGAGCTGCCGAGCTCGTCGGCGAAATCCAGCGTCCCGGTGAAGTTGCCCTGTGTCGCGCTGATCTTGCGATGGGAGAGCACGCCGCCGGAGGCGTTCAGGAAGAGGATGTAGACCGCGCCGAGATGCGGGCCGCCATCGTCATCGTTGATGGCGCCCACCGCGATCGCGGCGACGCTCGGGCCCGGGCCATCCAGGTCGCCCAGGGCGGCCACCGCGTCGCCGAACTCGTCCCCGTCGTCGATGACGGCCCCGATGCCGGCCATGGTCGCGGAGTTGATCTTCGAGTGGGCGAGCACCGTGCCCGGCTGCGACCATGCGGGACCGGGAGTGGTCGTCGCCATGACCGAAAGGCAGAGGATCGCGAGGGCGAGCAGCGACGTCCGGGCGTCACGCGAAGCGTGATGCGCTCGGGCGAATGGGTGCAAGGCATCCTCCAGAGCAGTCGAGTTGGGTTCTGCGGGCTCTAGCGTGGTGCCGTGGCCCAATCCTCTCCGAACGCGAGAATCGTGCCAGACGAGATCGCGGCCGGACCTCGTTGCCGCGCAGCGATGTGGAGGAGGTTGCACGACTCTCGAAAGTCGCTGATCGGGTCGGGAGACGAATCCGGAGAACGGTTCTGGGGGATCGCACCCACTCTGTGTCGTGGGGCGATCGCAGCTGACCGGAGTGCCGCGGGATCAGGCCGGCGTGGCCGAGGCCGCCGTCTCCGCTGACGCGGCCCCGTTCGCGCGCACGGCGAACACGACGTAGGCCAGCGCGATCGCGACGGCCGCGAGCATGATCTGATCGACAAATCGTCGAGCCTCTCCGCGCGAAAAGCGATCGACGCCGATCTGCGTCCGGATGACGACCACCACCCAACGGCCCTACTTCGTCGTCGCCGCCGCCTGCCGCCCGCAAGGCTTGCGCCCCCGCGCCTCGTTCCCCTTCGCCATCTCCGCCATCAGCCCCTTCTGCAGGTGCAGGCGGTTCTCGGCCTGCGACAGGACGATGCTCTGCGGGCCGTCCATCACCGCGTCGGTGACCTCTTCGCCGCGATGCGCGGGCAGGCAGTGCATGAACAGGGCGTCGGGTTTGGCCGCCGACATCAGTTGCTCGTTCACCTGGAACCCGGCGAACATGACCCGCCGCCACTCGGCGTCCTTCTCCTGTCACATGCTGGTCCAGGTGTCGGTGTAGATCACGTCGGCGCCGGTCACCGCCTCGCGCGGGTCGCGGGTGCGCCGCACGCCGCCCTTCGAGCGCCGCTCGGCCTCGATGAACAGCCCGCCGTCCGGCTCGAACCCGTCCGGCACCGCGACGTTGAGCCGGAACCCGAAGATCGTGGCGGCCTGCAGCCACGAGTGGAGGACGTTGTTGCCGTCGCCCACCCACGCGATCGTCATCCGGTCGAGGTCGCGCCCGGCCCGGCGCAGCGTGTAGAGGTCGGAAAGGATCTGGCAGGGGTGGGAGAAGTCGGTGAGGGCGTTGATGACCGGCACCGAGGCGTGCTCGGCCAGCGCCTGGGCGATCCGGTGCGCGAACGTGCGGATGACGATGAGCGAGCACATGGTCGAGAGCACCTGCGCCACGTCCTGCAGGCCCTCGCGTCCGTGCTCGGACACCTCGGCGGCCGAGAGATCCACGACGTCCCCGCCCAGATCGTGCATGCCGACGGTGAACGACACGCGCGTCCGCAGGGACGGCTTGTGGAAGACGAGCGCCGCGGTCTTGCCATCGAGCGGGCGCGGCGCGGTCTTCGTGCCCCGCGCGGCGCGTAGCCGCTCGGCCTCGTCGAACACGTGGAGCAGCCACTCCCGCTCGAGGTCGAGCAGGTCGATGAGGTGGGGCGGAGCGCTGGTCATCGTGGAGAGGATCTCCTTCATGAGACGATGGGAAGTCGGTCGTCGCGCTTGGGATCGAGCTGGGGCAGAGACAGCGTGAACTCGCGCCCGGCCGCCTCGGCCGCGGCGGTGGCGCCGGGGACCAGGTCGAACGCCACCGCGACCTCGTCGCAGGCATGGCGCTTGGGACAGCGCACGCAGTCGGTCCAGACCTTGCGCGGCAGGGATTCGCGCGGCACCACGACGAAGCCGCAGCGCTCGAAGAACGGCACCTCGCGGGTCAGCGCGATGACGCGCGGGATGCCGAGTGCCCTGGCATCGGCGATCAGGTACTCGACCAGGTGGCCGCCCAGGCCGCGACCGTGATGGTCGGGACGCACGGCCAGCGTGCGCACCTCGGACACGTCGTCCCACAGCACCCGCAGCGCCGCGCAGGCGACGAGTTCCGGCGTGCTGCCTGCGACCGGGCGCTCGGCCACGACGAACTCGCGCACGCACTGGTAGAGCTCGCTCACCGGCCTGGGCAGCAGCAGGCCCTGCATGACATACTCGGCCATGATGCCGGCGATCGCGGGCACGTCGGCGAGCCGCGCGCGGCGGATGATGGTGCCGTCCGCGAGCATCTCGCGGATCGGCGGGCCGCCGGTGGCAGAAGCCGCGCCCAGGGGCGTGAGGCTTCGAGCCGCGCCCGCGGCGGAGCCGCCGCTCGCCTCCACCACCGGGTGGCCGGGCTCCAGCGCGGGGCCGAGGCCGAGGCGCGACTCGTGCCGCGCGAGTTGGAGCGCCACGGATTCAGGGCCTGCGCCGGGCAGATGGTTGCGCCGGGCGAGCGCCACCTCCATGTCGAGCGCGGCGAGCCGCGCCGATGTGAAGTGCGGCGAGAGCGCGAGCCGGTCCGCTTCGGGCAGTGCCGGCGGCTCGACCCGGGCGCGCTCGGCGGCGGCCCAGAGGCGGCCGACGGCCGCATGCGCGTCGCGGAACGGCACGCCCTCGGCGACCAGCGCGTCGGCCAGCTCCACCGCGAGGAGATCGCCGGTGAGCGAGGCCGCCATCTTCTCGGGACGGGCGCGCAGCGCGGTGATCGCCGCCGGCAGTGCCGCGAGCAGGGTGACCAGCGTGTCGCCGGTGTCGAACACCGCTTCCTTGTCCTCCTGAAGATCCTTCTGGTACGCCGAAGGGAGTCCCTTGAGCACGATCGCGAGCCGCTGAGCGTTCGCGATCAGCCTTCCGCTCTTGCCGCGCGCCAGCTCGAACAGATCGGGATTCTTCTTCTGCGGCAGCAGGCTCGAGCCGGTCGAGAACCCGTCCGGGGCGCCAAACCAGCCGAAGCCGGGCGAGCACCAGAGGACGAGATCCTCAGCGAGCCGGGAGAGGTGGACACCGAGCGCCGCCGCCGCGCTCAAGTACTCGAGCGCGAAATCGCGATCGCCCACGGCGTCGATGCTGTTGTCGGCGAGCCGGCTGAATCCGAGCCGCGTGGCGAGTGCCGCGCGGTCGTAGGAAAGCGGCGTCCCCGCCACGGCGCCGGCGCCGAGCGGGAGCTGGTCGGCGCACTGGCTTGCCGACTTGAAGCGCTCCTCGTCGCGTTCGAACGCGGCGACGTGGGCGAGCCACCAGTGGGCGAGCCGCACGGGCTGGGCGGGCTGAAGGTGCGTGTAGGCCGCGACCGTGAGGTCGCCGGCCGAGCGCGCCTGCATGACCAGCGAGCGCTCCAGCTCGCGCACCCCTTCGACCGCCTCCTCGCACAGCGCGATGACGCGCAGGCGGAGCAGCGTGCTCACCTGGTCGTTCCGGCTGCGGCCGGTGTGGAGCTTGCGCGCCGGATCGCCGCAACGGCGCGTCAGCTCGGCCTCGACCGCCGAGTGCACATCCTCACCCTCGAGCTTCACCTTGCTCGCGGCGAGGTCGGCCTCGAGGGTGTCGGCGGCGGCGATGAGGCTCGCCAGCTCGGGCGCGGTCAGGATGCCGGCCTCGTGCAGGGACGGACCGTAGGCGCGCGTCAGCGCCAGCTCCTCGGGCCACAGCCGCTCATCGACCTTGAGCGAGTCGTTCAGCGCCTGGGCACGGGGATCGAGACCCGAGGCCAGCCTCCCGCGCCAGACTTCGGGCGGGTTCGTCGGGTCAGACATCGTTCTTCGATCCCGCGGCGGCCGCGAGCTCGGGCGTGGGGTTGCCGGCTCTCTCGCGCCGCGCGGCGGTGGCCAGAGGGAGGCCGAAGAGGCGGATGAAGCCTTCGGCCTGCTGGGCGTCGTAGCCGGTCATGTCGAACGAGGCGAGGTCGGGGCGGTAGAGGGATTGCGGGCTCTTGCGTGCGACCGCCTGCGCCCGTCCCTGGAATAGCTCGACCGTCACCTCGCCGGTAGCGACTTGGAGCGCGGTGTCAACGAATGCCTGGAGCGCGAGCCGCAGCGGCGAGAACCAGAGACCGTTATAGATGAGCTCGGCCATCCGCGGCGCCAGCTCGGCGCGCGTGCGCAGCAGGTCGTGGGGGAGCGTCAGCCGGCACAGGTCTTCGAGTGCCTCGTACAGCACGGTGCCGCCGGGCGTCTCGTAAGCGCCGCGCGACTTCATGCCGACCAGCCGGCTCTCGACCAGATCGGTCCGTCCGACGCCGTGACGACCGGCGACCTCGTTGAGCGCGCCGACCAGCGCGACGGGATCGAGCGTCTTGCCGTTCAGCCGCACCGGCCGGCCGGACTCGAACCCGACCGTGACGGTCTCGGGCTTCGCGGGCCGGCGCTCAGGGGACGCGGTGAGCTTCCACATGCTCTCGGGCGCGGGGGTGCCTGGGTCCTCGAGCGGGCCGCCCTCGTGCGAGATGTGCCACAGGTTGGCGTCACGCGAGTAGAGGTCGCTCTTCGTTTGCGCGAGCGGCACGTGGTGGCGCTCGGCGTATCGGATGGCGTCCTCGCGCGAGACGATGTCCCACTCGCGCCAGGGCGCGATGACGGGCAACTGCGGGGCGAGCGCCATGTAGGTCAGTTCGAACCGCACCTGGTCATTGCCCTTGCCGGTGCACCCGTGCGCCAGCGCGTCCGCGCCGGTCTGTTCGGCGCACCACACCTGTCGCGAAGCGATGAGCGGCCGGGCGAGCGAGGTGCCGAGCAGGTAGGTGCCTTCGTACACCGCGCCCGCCCGCAGCGCGGGGAAGCAGAAGTCGCGCACGAACGGGAGCCTCAGGTCCTCGACCACCACCTCGCTCGCTCCGATGGCGCGCGCCTTGGCCTCGAGGCCGTCCAGCTCGGCGCCCTGCCCGACGTCGGAGCAGTAGCACACGACCTCGCAGCCGTAGTTCTCCTTGAGCCACGGCACGATGATGCTGGTGTCGAGCCCGCCCGAGTAGGCGAGCGCCGCGCGCTTGATCTTGCGACGAACCGTCATGAGCCGGCGCCCTTCGTGGCGGTGAGGTCGGTGAGTGCGGCGTCGAGACGCTGGAGCGCCTCCTGGATCTCCGCGGGCGACACGACCAGCGGCGGCAGCAGCCGCACCGCGTGCTCGCCGCCCCGGACGATCAGGAGGCCGCGCGCCATCGCCGCCTTGACCAGCGCCGCCGGGTCGAACCCGGCATCCGCCTTGATCTCGATCCCGCGCAGCAGGCCGAGCCCACGCACCTCGCCGAGCGAGGCGTGCTGCCTGGCCAGCGCCTCGAGGCCGGCGCCCAGCTCCTTGCCGCGCTTGCGCACCCGGGCGAGGAAGCCCGGGCGGTTGATGCGCGAGAGGATCCAGTTGCCCGCGGTGGCGGCGACCGGATTGCCGCCGAACGTGCACCCGTGCATGCCGGGCTTGAGCGTCTCCGCCACCTCGGCCGTCGCGAGCACCGCGGCGAGCGGGAATCCTCCGCCCATGGCCTTGCTGAGGACGGCGATGTCACCCTGAACGCCGTAGTGCTGCGAGGCCAGCAGCTGTCCGCAGCGACCCATGCCGCACTGGACCTCGTCCAGGATGAGCGTCGCGCCCACGGCGGTCGTGCGCTGGCGGACCGACATCATGAATTTGTGCTGCGCCGCCACCGCGCCACCTTCGCCCTGCACCGGCTCGATGACGACGGCGGCGACCTGGGCGTCGATCGCGGCATCGAGGCCGGCGACGTCGTTGAATTCGGCGAAGCGCACGCCCGGGATGAGCGGTTCGAACGGCTCGCGGTAGGCGGGCGTCCAGGTCGCCGAGACCGCGAAGCCGGTGCGGCCGTGGAAGCCGCCGCGGAAGGCGACGATGTCACGCCCCGGCATGCCCTTGGCCGCGGCGCGGGCGCGGGCGAACTTGAGAGCCGTCTCGATACCCTCGGCGCCGCTGTTGCAGAAGAATGCGCGGGCGTATCCGGTCGCGGCGCACAGGTCGCGCGCCAGTGTGATCGCCGGCTCGTTGGCGAACAGGTTCGAGCAGTGGCCGAGCTTCTTCATCTGTTTGGCGACCGCGCCGGCGAGTCCCGAAGGCGCGTGGCCGAACGCGTTGACGGCGATGCCGCTCACGAAGTCCAGGTACTCGCGGCCCTGGGTGTCGGTGACGCGCGCGCCGCGACCCGAGACCAGCGTCAGCCGCGGCAGGGGATAGACCGGGGCGAGGAGTGCTTCCTCCTCGATCGCGAACGCCGCGGCGTCGGGCGGCGTGGGCGCGGCGGACATCGGCGTGGGAGAGGCGATCAGCGTTTCAGCCACGGGAAGCCTCCATTGTCCGGGCGAGGAGGGTGGTGCCTCCACCCTCGCCCGCGAGCAGCTCGATGATCGTTTCGGGGCCCGCCCACGCGCCGATGACGACGCGCTGCGCCCCCGCTTCGATGGCGGCGGCCGCCGCGCGCAGCTTGGGCCGCATGCCGTCCTTCACGTCCGGGTGGGCGAGTGCCGCCGCCACCTCGTTCGCCCCCAGCCGGGTGACGACCCGGCCATCGAGCATGAGCCCCGGCGTGTCGCTCAGCAGCAGCAGCGCCCGGGCGCCGAGCGCCCCGGCGAGCCCGGCCGCGAGGTCGTCGGCGTTGATATTGAAGAGCTGTTCGCCCGCGGCCCCGATGCTCGCGAGCACCGGCGTGCGGCCCTGGGCGAGCAACGTCTCGAGCAGCTGCGGATGCACGGCGACCACCTGTCCGACCGCGCCCAGGCGCGACGCGTCGGCATGCCGCTCGACCTCGACCGTGCCACCGTCGAGCGCGCTCAAGCCCACGGCATCCACTCCCGTCGTGCGCAGCGTGGCGACCAGCCGCTTGTTCGCGAGCCCCGCCAGCACCGCGACCGCGACCTCGAGCGTGTCGGGATCGGTCACCCGCAGCCCGTCGAGGAAGCGCGGCGCGATTCCGAGCTTCGAGCACCAGCCGGAGACCTCGGCGCCGCCGCCGTGCACGACCACGCTGCCGCCCGGCAGGCGCGCCAGCGCGGCGCCCAGCTCCCGGGCCGCCCCCGGCGCTTCGAGCGCGCGACCGCCGAGCTTGACCACGACCGGGGCCGCGATCGCGGCAGCCGGGGAACTCGAAGCCGCCCGGTGCCGGGCCGTCACCACGGGCTCCCGTGCACCGGCAATCCCCAGCCTTCCGGCCAGCCGAGCATCAGATTCAGATTCTGCAGCGCCTGCCCGGCCGCGCCCTTGACCAGGTTGTCGAGCGCCGCGGTCGCGAGCAGCGTGCGACCCCCGTGCAACGTCGTCACCGCCACGTCGCAGCGATTCGACGCCTTGACCGAACGCGTCTCGGGCCAGGCTCCGGGCTCGAGCAACCGCACGAACGCCTCGCCCTGGTAACGCGCCAGGTAGACGG
>JBKJXJ010000066.1:0-4464 GCA_046716125.1 Candidatus Eiseniibacteriota bacterium | reverse complement strand
GGGGCCGGGGGGGGCGGGTCGGGGCCGGGCGCGCCGGCGGCGCTGATCCATTTGAAGAGGCCCGCCGCCCCGGCCGGATCACCGGGGGGGTGCGGCGGGCCGGACCTTGGTTGGCGGGGTTAGCGGGGTCCGGTGCTCGCGTAGTACGTCTCCTGCACCCTCACGCCGGGGCCGGAGAGCAGCACGCCGCGCGGCGCCTCACGGCACGCCGAGGGCTCGGTCCAGAACGAGTACCGGCCGGAGGCGAGCGCGGGGCCCGTGCTGATGGTCGCGCCCGGTCGCACGAGGAAGCTCTCCTTGGAGAACACTCCAGGCGAGACGTAGATCGTGAGCGGCGACTTGAGCTCGGAGTGCCACGTGACGGACTGACCCATCCGAACGTCCGTCCACTGCGGATCGAACCGGATGCAGCGCTTGTCGGTCAGGGTGATCCGGTGGACCGTCCCGGTGCGACCGCGCCGCGTAGCGCGGGTGCCGGGCGCCTGCGTGGTCGCGGCCACCATCGCCTGCGTCGAGGACCCATCGGTGGACTGGGTGGACCGGGCGGACTGTGTGGTCTGGGTGGATGGTGAGTCCACCGACGCCTGCTCGGTCTTCTCGCTCCCACAGCCGGCCACGGCGAGGAGGAGGAGGAACGTCAGCAACGCCACCACTGACCGGCGCGCCGGGGCTTCCAATGATCCATGAGATCCAAGTCTGCTTCCCATCAGCAACCTCCCTGTTTGGGGCGACCCGGAGAGGGGATCACCCACGCACGCCCTCGGCTTCCTGCCGAGCTGCCCGTAGCTTACTCGCCTTGTCAAGGTCGTGACGTCGATGTGGCGAGCCGTGGATGACGCAGTCGGAGGTGCTCTGGAGATCCGATCGCGTCGCGAACAAGGCTGGGGCGGGCGTCGTGTGGTGCGAGGGCGACGACGCGGAGGTGCCTGCCACGCCCGAGCTCGACCTTGTGATCGCGGCCGATGGCGGGGAGTACAACGGCCCTCAACGCTCGCCGAGCGTTTGTGCTCGCGACCGCCTTTGTTCATCCTTCCTGGATGGCAACGACGCGCCTCTATCTCGCCCGCCACGGAGCGACTCGGCTCACCGCGGAGAATCGCTTTTCCGGCGCGGTGGGCGACCTTTCGGATGAGGGGCGGTCGCAGGTGGCGCGCCTCGGCGAACGCCTGCAAGCCGAGGGCATCCAAACCGTATATTGCAGTCCCCTGGCGCGCGCCACGGAGAGCGCACGCATCATCGCCGACGCCTGCGGGCTCGTGCCGATCCAGCGGGACGGACTGCGCGAGATAGGTCACGGCCACTGGGAAGCCCTCACGCGCGGCGAGGTCGCGGAGCGCTTCCCCGACGAGCTCGCCGCCTGGGGGGAGGATCCGTTCACCTTCGCACCTGCAGGCGGAGAGTCGGGCGTGGCCGTGCTCGCTCGCGCGTTGCCGGTCTTCCGCGAGATCGTCAGCCATCACCCGGCCGGGCGCGTACTGGTGGTGTCGCACAAGGCCACGCTGCGCCTCGTGATCTGCAGCCTCCTCGGGTTGGACCTGCGGGGTTATCGCGATCGGCTGGACCAGGCGCCGGGCTGCCTGAACGTGCTCGACTTCGAGGGCCCCGCGCGGGCCCGCCTGATGCTGTTCAACGATACGTCTCATTACTCGATGAGAAGTTGGACCCCATGAACCAGGGAGCGCACCATGACGATGCAGGCAGGGGTGTGGGTCGATCACCGGAAGGCGGTCATCGTGAAGATCTCGGACGGAGCGGAGTCCACGACGGTGGTTGAATCGGACGTCGAGCGACAGGGTGGTGCACATTCCCGGACGTCACACGAGACCCACGCGAGCCGGAGAGAGGACACGCGGGAAAGACACTTCGACGCAGAGCTGGGCAAGTACTATGACGAGGTCATCGCGGGCATGCGTGATGCGGAAGCCATCTTGATCATCGGACCCGGTGAGGCGAAGGGGGAGCTGAAGGCGCGGTTCGAGCGTGCCGGACTCAGCGCCCTCATCGTCGGCGTTGAGACGGTCGACAAGATGACGGATCCCCAGGTCGCGGCGAAGGTGCGAGAACATTTTGTGCTGTAGCACTCTGCCGGGGTCCAGTTGGAGGTCGTCATGACGATCACACGTGCCGCGATGCTTCTGGTCGCCACCCTGATCGGATGCGCTCCCGCGACGCAGCAGCCGCCCGACCCCGTTTCCGGATCCGGCGGCAAGGTGACCACGACCGTGCCCGTCGAGCCACCGTCGATCACCGGCACCGTGACCGGGATCGGTCCGGGAGGCACGCTGCGGATCGAGTCGAACCCCGGTGAGGAGTCGGGCTCGGCCAAGGCCCAGGTCCGGGTCCCCGAAGGCGTCCCGATCTTCGAGCGCTCGGGCGACCTACGGCGTTTCGAGGACATCCGTCAGGGCCAGATCGTGAGCGCGTGGTTCACCGGCCCGGTGGCGGAGTCCTACCCGGTGCAAGCGACGGCGAGCGTTCTTGTCATCGAGCCTGCCGGGGTGACCGATTCGACCGCCCACGCCATGGGTTTCGGACCGGTGCGCGCGGGAATGACGGTGGCCGAGGCCGAGCAGGCGCTCGGCGCACCGCTCGCGCTGCTCGGGCCGCGGATGGAACCGTGCCACTACGTCGTGGTCGAAAGACGGCCCGGTGTCGCGTTCATGATCATCGACGGCCGGATCGCACGCCTCGACGTTCGACCACAGGGCAGCGTGAAGACCGCCGAAGGCGCCGGGATCGGCGATACCGAAGCGCGCATCCACGCGATCTATCCCGGACGTGTCGAGGTCCAGCCTCACAAGTACACCGACGGGCACTACCTGATCGTGACGCCCGCGGCGCATGCGGACAGCAACTATCGGATGATCTTCGAAACCGATGGGACTCGTGTCACGGGCTATCGCACGGGCCGTCTGCCGGAAGTCCGCTGGATCGAGGGCTGCTCGTGACGCCCGCGACTCGCTCGCTCGCCTGGATCGCGCTCGTGGTCGCGGTGGCCTGCTCAGCGGGGCCCGCCGCGGCGCAGGACTTTCGCGTCCTCCGCGACACGGTGCCCGCGGATCCCAACGCCAATCTCGCCCCGACCCTCGTGCCGGCCGAGCTGCTGACGCCGCGGCTGCTGCTGGCCGGCGATAGCTGGGCCCAGTACATGTGGGACGATGGTACCCACAACAAGCTGTTCGACCGCTTCGGGCATGCCGAGAAGCGCGCGGTCAGCCGCTCGCTCGCCAGCGACCCCGGTCCCGGATACACCGGGCCCGAGTACGCGATCTCGGGGAGCGAGGCGCGCCAGTGGGCCGACATCGCGAACTATCCCTGGATCGCGAACCTGGTCGCCGCGCTCCAGGCGAACCCCACCATCGACCGCGTCCTGCTGTCGATCGGCGGCAACGACATGCTGGCCGGGAGGTCGGGAGGGGGCTGGTACAAGGACATGGACCTGGACGTCGCCGGCTCGGAAGCCGCGCTGTTCGATCGCATCCATGACCACACCGTGCAGATCCAGAATTCGGCGCTGGCCGTACGTCCCGATCTGCGGATGATCCTCTCGAGCTACGACTATCCCAACTTCAACACCGGCTTATGGTGCTTCGTCTATGCCTGTCCCAAGCGCCGCGATCTGAGCCGCGATCCCGACAACGCCCTGGTCACCGATCGGGAGCTGAACGCGATGATGGTCGAGATCGAGCAGAATCGGATCGCGTGGACCAACGCGCTCCCGCGGTCCGACTTTGACCACGCGGTCGGGCTGATGCACCACTTCTACGGGGACGGGGTCTCCGCGCCGCTCACGCTGCCCCGTCCTGGTCAGGACCCACCCGACTACAGCCCATTCCCGGGCGGGAATCCCCTGCGCCCCTCGCTCCGCTTGAACTTTCGGAACGACGCGGACCCCATCCACCTCGACGTCGAAGGGTACGAGTACAAGATCGCGCACGAGACCGAGGGGCTATTCCTGCCGCTCTTCCGCGGCAATGCCGCCGCCACATTCTTCTCGATCGGCAGCGACGAGGATGGGTGGACCGACGCAGCCGCCCTGGGCAACACGGCGATCCGGCTCGGTGACAACGGCGTGGCTCCCCTGCGCGGGATCATCTCGTTCGACACCTCGTCGCTGCCCGACGACGCACTGGTCACCCAGGCCCGCCTTTACCTGACCCGAGAAGGGGCGACCGGCACCAATCCGTTCACGAGCGGGGCGCTCGGCACGCCGACGGTGGACGTCCGGACCGGGACCTTCGGCGCACCCGCGGTCGAGCTCACGGACGCCGGTGCCGCCGCCACCGCCTCGGATGCCGGGTGGGTGATCGGGAGCGCGCTCGCGAACGGCTACGCGCTCGGCATCTAGCTCAAGCCTTCGGGGCTCGGCGCCATCAATCCCACCGGGCGAACGCAGTTCCGGATGACCTCCCCCCCGGTGGGCAGCGGCACCGGCGCCGACTACGTCGCGATGAGCGATGGTGA
>JBKJXJ010000065.1:0-3390 GCA_046716125.1 Candidatus Eiseniibacteriota bacterium | reverse complement strand
CAGACGGCGATCCGCGCCATTGGCTGAGACTGCGGTCGGGTTGGTCATAAGGGTGGATTCCGTTGATCCCACCGAAGTCAGAAGCATGGAGCATACCAGCCCGCCGCCGGCCTCCGGGGCCGGGGATCGCCCATGCCGGACGCTGCATCCCGCAGTCGCGTCGCGTCCTGCACGACCGCCGCCGGGCGAAACGGGAGCGCGCCTCAGGACCCCGCGACTAGGATTCGGTCGGTTCGAGGAGGGCGGTGGCTCGCAACTCACCGTCCAGGATCTCCACCGGGAAGCTATCCTTAAGCCGTTCGAAGTAGGCGTTGAGGTTCCGCCACAGGACCACCTTGCGACGCTGCTCCACGCGCCGATCAAGGTCGGCCGCATCGGGGAACATCCGCTCGACCACGCGCATCCGTGCGAAGCCGCCTGGGAACTCGACCCAGCCGGTCGCCTTGCCGATCTCGAGCACCGGCTTCGCCTTCGGACCGAACACCAGCGAATCGAGCAGCGCCCGGCCTCCCATGCCACGCAGTTCGCCGCCCAGCTCCGCCTCGCTCACGGACTCGAGGCCCCCCCACAGGGTCGCGAGGCTGTCGAGCGACCATCCGGAGCGCGCCATCGAGTCGAGCTCGGCGCGCTTGGCGAGCAGCGCGCGATTCACGCGCTCACGCCGCGCCGTGGCCATGAGCCCTTCGCGGGCCTCGAGCCACCCCATCTGCCGCGGTGGGGTGACCGCGTCCACCCAGGAGATGACCGACCCCAGGCCGTCGTAGTACTGGGTGCCGGGATAGAGCTCACCAGGCTTCAGCTTCTCGATCTTCATGATGTACGGGCGAAGGATCGCGTCAAAGGTGCCGTGCCGGCCCATCTCGTGGTCGGTCGGCAGGATCTCGAGCTGGTGTCTCGCGGCCACCGCCTTGGCGTGCGCCACGCTCTTCAGCGTCCGGTAGAGACTGTCCGCCCGTTCGGCGGCGATCCGTCTGGCCTTTCGCCCCGCGCAATCGTAGGCCACGTTGGCGTACACCTCGACCAGCGGACGGAAGATCGGCGGGTGATACTCCAGGCACTCGAGGATGTGGTAGCCGACCTCGGTCCGCACCGGGCCCGCGAAGTCGCCCGGGCGCATCGCGAAGGCCGCGCGCTCGAACGCCTCGCGCATCATCCCGCGGCGGAAGACGCCCACGTCGCCGCCGTTGAGGCGGGTGGCGGGATCGTCGCTGAACTCGGCCGCGAGCCTCGCGAAATCCTCTCCGGCCCGGACCCGCGCCAGCAGGCTCTCCGCCCGGGCGCGTGCCGCGGCGTCAGGCAGCGCCCCGCGACCGCTGGTCGGGATCAGGATGTGCCGGACGCGTCCCAGTTCCTCGACCGAGTATTCGTTCAGATGGGCCCGGTAATAGCGCTCGACCTCGTCCCGGCTGAGCACGACGTCGAGGATGGGCGGCGGCTCGACCACCAGCCGGCTGAAATGGATCACCGCGCGGGAACGATGGGCCGTGGTGTCCGCCGCGAACGCCCGCCGCGCCTCGATCTCGTCCTCCTTGGCCCGTAGGAGCTCGACCCGCGGCGCCAGGCGCGAGCGCACCTGGTCCACGGTCGGCAGGTAGTCGCGGACGACCTCGCCGAGATCGAGGACGAGGAATCCGCCATCCACCGGAGTCATCGTCACGCCGGGCTGTCCGCGCCGCGCCGCGATCGCCGCGGTCAGCGCCGGCCCCGCGCGCCCGGTGTCGGCGTCGCCCGCCGCCGGGACCACGCCGAGATCCCGGACCAGCGTCATCGCGCCTTCGAGCGCCGGGTCCCTGCGGTTTCGCGTCCAGCTGTCCCGCAGCCGCTCGGCGGACGTGCGCGCGACCTGTCGCCGGCGCTCGCGCATCAGGCGGCGGCGCACATCGTCGCGCACCTGCGCCAACGGGGCCTCGATCACCGTGCCGGTCGCCCGGTCGTAGGACGAATAGTCCGCCAGGTGCGCCCGGTAGTAGCGGTCGAGCTCCTGCGCCGTGGGCTCCCCGGGCGCGAACGACGATGTGTCGGCCAGCGCGTAGCGGACCCGATAGCCGTCCCCGCGAAGGCTGTCGCGCATCTCGGCGTAGGCCCCGGCCAGCAGCGCATCGTCGGCGCGGCGGCGGGCGGCGTTGCGCAGCTCGCTCCGGATCTCACGCGACACCTGGCGGAGCGGCGCGATCCGCGAGGGCGCCACCGACTCGACCCGGACCAGCGCCCATCCGGGAGCGGCCCGCACCGGCTCAGGCAGGATCGTCCCCGGCCCGGCGGCGAACACCGCCGCCACCTCCCGGGCGCCGCCCCGCCAGAGATCGGGCAGCCGGTCGCGACGCAAGGTCACCGTCTTGAGCCCTCCGTTGCGCAGCGCGAGATCCTCGAGGCGGGCACCCGCCCGGAGCGCGGCCGACCCGCTGTCCGCGCGCGCGCGCATGCGCTGCTCCCAGGCCCGATACCCGGCGTCCGTGGCGGCCATCGAGTCGCTCACCGCGGGGCGATTGAACAGGACCACGCTCAGGGTCGCTTCCTCGGGACGCCGGTAGCGCTCGGCGTTCGCGGCGTAGTGGGCCAGCACGTCGGCCTCGCGGGGCTCGGGCGCGCTCGCGTCGAAGCTGCTCCGCCGCAGCGCCAGGTATTCGATCGAGGTGCGCGCCATCTCGCGTTCGAGCCCCGCGCGAATGGCCGCATCGTCGGGCCGGGTCTCGCGGTCCAGCCGCTCGCCGGCCTTGCGCGCCGCGAGCACGTCCTTGGTGGCCGCCAGCGCCTTGGCGAACTCGCCCGGGTTCGCCGTCTTGATCGCCAGGTACTTCGCCTCGTTGAAGAGGCCGCCCGACTGGAACGCCGGATCGAGGCGCAACTGGGCGTCCGCCTCGGCGTCGCTCACCGTGACGCCACGCCGGCGCGCTTCGAGCGCCAACAGGCGCTGGCGGATCAGGTTCTCGAGCACCTGCCGGCGCACCGCCTGGGCCAGCTCGGGGGCGATATCCACGCGATTGCGGTCGCGGTAGAGCTGGAAGGCCTGCCGCTCCTGCTGCTCGAGTTCGTCGTAGCCGATGCCCAGCCCCCCGACCCGGGCGACGATGCCGGCCCCGCCCGCGGGGGTGGCCGAGGCCGCGGGCCTCGGCGCGCGACCTCCCGGGCTCTGCGCCCCGGTCACGGGAGCGAGCACCAGGGCGACGAGGCATGGTGCCACGAAGCGAGCTGTCCTGTTCACGATCGATCCCCCGTCCATCCCCTGTCCATCCCCCCGTCCATCCGAAATCCCTCGCGTCACCTGTCGACTTGACCCTGTGCGTCACGCTTCACTACGTTGCCGTCCACCATGTGGACCCTCGACCGTCACGCCGACCTTCCCACGTGGCGGTTCGAAGCGGAGCCCAGCGGGGTCCGTCTCGCCTTCAC
>JBKJXJ010000064.1:0-7922 GCA_046716125.1 Candidatus Eiseniibacteriota bacterium | reverse complement strand
CAGCACAAGCGCCGCGAGCCCGAGCTGACCGGCCAGGATGGCCTGCGGCTGGCGCTGGTGCGCGAGCAGGAGATCGCGAAGCATGCCCGGCACGGCGTTGAGGAGCGCCGTGCCGGCGAGTGCTGCGACGCCGGCGAACCCGAGGGCTGCCGCCAGCGCGTGCAGTGGGTTCCGCACCAGCCTGAGGAGCGGCGCCACGAGGAGCGACCCCAGCCCGAGGCCGGCGAGGAACGTGACGAGCAGCAGGGTGAACGAATAGACCGAGGAGCCGAGCAAGGTCGCCAGGCGCCGCGTCCAACCCAGCTCGTAGATCATCGCGAGCGCGCCCGAGAGCGCGAAGGCGACCAGGACGACCCGGCGGTGGAACGCGGTCGTCTCAGGCGCGGGGCGCGGTGCGCGCCGCGCCAGCGGCGTGGACGCCGCGGCCGGGATCGGAACGTCACGCCGCGCCGGCCCGACGAACAGGAACGCCGCGACCGCCAGATCGAGCGCCGCCGCGACGACGATCGTGGTCGTGTTCCCGAAACCCGGAAGAAGCCAGAAGCCGGCAGCCGCCGTGCCCGCGACCGCGCCCACGGTGTTGATGCCATAGAGCACGGCGACCCTGGTCGCGTAGGCCCCGCCACGCCTTGTGAGCTCTTCGACCAGGAGCGGGAGCGTCGCGCCCATGGCAAAGGTCGGCACCATGAGGAGCAGGAGCGATGTGGCGAAGCGCACCGCGAAGGGAAGGCCGCGCGAGATTTCCTCGTAGTCGTGCGCCAGCCGGTAGAGCCCGTCCGGGGCGATCAGGATGAGCGGCGAGGCGAGCGCGAACAGCGCCACCGCGATCTCGAGCAGGGCGTAGAGGCGGAGCGGGCGGCGCACGCGACCCGCGAAGCGCGCGGCGACCAGGCTGCCGAGGCCGAGACCGCCCATGTAGGCGGTCACGACCGCCGTCACCGCCTCGGCACTGCCCCCGATGTGGCGCGAGAGGATGCGCGACCACACCATCTCGAGCGCGAGGCCGGCGAAGCCGGAGAGGAAGAAGCAGGCGGGGACGAGGATGGAGGTCGGAGGGCTCGGGCGCGTCGGAGGCATGGGCGCGGCAGTGTGCCATATGTCGTGGGAGTGGCGCAGGATGCGGTGCTACCATCATCGCGCAGGACCGGAGCGATCCCGACCTTTTCCCCGCGGCCAAGACCCCCTGTCCGAGAGACCGACACCATGCGGCCCACCCGCCTGATCGCTGTCGCCCTGGCCCTTGCGGCTTGTGCCCCCATCGCTATCGCCGACGGACCTCCCGACTTCCTGCTCATGTGGGGGTCGCCCGGATTGGGGCCCGGGCAGTTCAACGAACCGAACGACGTCGCCGTCGGCCCCTCGGGGGCGGTCTACGTCGCCGAGATCTACGGCCACCGCGTGCAGAAGTTCGATGCCAACGGGGCGATCATCACCTTATGGGGATCGGAAGGAAGCGCCGACGGGCAATTCAGCTATCCCTCGGGCCTGTGCGTCGATGTGTACGAGAACGTCTATGTCGCGGACAACGGCAACACCAGGATCCAGAAGTTCGATGGCAATGGGAACTTCCTGGGCAAGTGGGGCACCTCCGGCCCCGGACCCGGTCAGTTCCACATCCCCTCCCGCGTCGAGTACGACGGGATCGGCCACGTCTACGTGTTGGATCGGGGAAACCAGCGCATCCAGAAGTTCACCACCGCGGGCGCCTACGTCTCCCAGTGGGGAGGCTTCGGCTCGGGCCCGGGCCAGTTCAACTTCCCGGCCGGCCTTGCGGTCGACCGGGCCGGCAATGTGTACGTAGCCGATCAGATGAACTATCGGGTCCAGAAGTTCACCGGCTCGGGCGTCTTCCAGCTCGCATGGGGATCCCAAGGGTCGGGGCCGGGTGAGTTCAACGAGCCGGTCGGGCTGTGCGCGGACAATGCCGGGGCGATCTACGTCGCCGACAACCTCAATCACAGGGTGCAAAAGTTCTCCGACATCGGCATCTTCGCGACGATGTGGGGCAGCTTGGGCACGGATCCTGGCCGGTTCACCGAGCCATTCGATGTCGCGATCGGCATGGGCGGGGACATCTTCGTCGCGGACCGGCAGAACAACCGGATCCAGAAGTTCCGCTACGAGGCCACCCCCACCCGGACCGCGACCTGGGGCAGGATCAAGGCGTTGTACCGTAAGACCGGCCCGGGGGAGTAGGCTCTTCGCCCCCGGGTCGATCAGGAGGCTCCATGAAAACGCGCTTCGCACTTCTGCTCGCACTGGCCTGCGCCGGATCCCTCTCCTGCGGGTCGCGTGACACCGGGATCTTCGCTCCCAGGGCCGTGCCCATGCTCGACATCCGCATGGAGCTGTCCGCTTCGTCTCCGGGCAACCACAAACCGGCACTCATCGAGGCGATCGTCCGGAACGCCGGCGACATCAGCGTGGGCCACGTCAACCTGTGCCCGGTCCCGGTCATCCGTATCTACGACGCACAGGATGTCGAGCTCCTGCAACGCGATCCGACCACGGGTGTCCCGTGCCCTCTCATGCTCGTGGCGCCGTTGCGGCACGGCGAGAGCGTGGAGTTCTATCACGTGTTCGACGGCACGTACTTCTCCGCGTCCGGCCAGCAGCTCGGCGCGCCGCCCGGGACGTACCGGGCGGTGGCGACGTTCGAGTACCGGACCCTTCCCGCTGCCGGCGGCACGGAAGAGCCAGGGGTAGTGACGCGCGAGACGCCCTTCGTCTGGCAGTAGCTGCCGGTCCTGACGGTTGCTGCTGAATTCCCGCGCCGCGGGTGCTACCTTTCCCGGCTCACGCCGCACCGCCATCCACCGCAGCCAGGAGAACGGTCGTGAAACTCACCCGCCGTGATTTCATCCGCACCGTCGGGGTCACCGCTGGAGCCGTTGTGGTGACCGACCTGCTGGGGGCTCCTGGGATCTGGACCATCCAGCGCCTCGAAGCCGCCCCGCTCTCCCCGGCCGAGCTCAAGACCCTCGCCGATGTCGCGCTCAATCAGGCGAAGAAGCTGGGGTGCTCGTACGCCGACGTGCGCATCAACCGCTATCGCAATCAGACGGTCGCGCTGCGCACCAGCCCCGGCCGCGGTGCCGGGATGATGAGCGGCAAGGTGAACCACGTGCCGAGCGCCATCGAGAGCGAATCATTCGGATTCGGCGTGCGCGTGCTGCACTCGGGCACCTGGGGCTTCGCCGCCAGCCCGCGGGTCAACAAGGACGAGATCGCGCGTGTCACCGCCGCGGCGGTCGCGATCGCCAGAGCCAACGCGGCGCTCCAGAAGCGCCCGGTCCAGCTCGCTCCGGTGCCGCCGTATCAGGACCGCTACGCGACGCCGTTCGAGAAGAACCCGTTCGACGTGCCGATCCAGGACAAGCTGGCACTCCTCCAGTCGGTGCACGAGGCGGCCCGCAAGACGCAGGGCGTGATGGGGGTCAACTCCGCGCTGGTGTTCCGCTCCGAGGACAAGTACTTCGCCTCGACCGAGGGGTCCTACATCTCACAGCTCATCATGCAGACCGCCCCCTCGTTCGCCGCGACCGCGGTGGACTTCATGACCCGCAAGAACAAGACGCGGTCGTTCCAGGTGCAGCCGATGACGGCCGGCTGGGAGCATATCGAGCGCTGCGGCCTGCTCGAGAACGCCGAGCGGATCGGCGCCGAGGCGGTCGAGCACCTCAAGGCCCCTTCGGTCACACCCGGGGTCAAAGACCTGATCCTGATGCCCTCCCACCTCGCGCTCACCATCCACGAGAGCATCGGGCACTCGACCGAGTTGGACCGCGTGCTGGGCTACGAGGCCAACTACGCGGGCACCTCGTTCCTGGCGCCGCCCGAGAAGATGATGGGCAAGCTCCAGTTCGGCTCGAAGCTGGTCAACGTCCAGGGCGATCGCACGCTGCCCCAGGCGATGGCGACCGTGGGCTACGACGACGACGGGGTGAAGGCGACTTCGTGGGACATCATCAAGGAGGGCGTCTTCCAGTCCTACCAGACGACGCGCGACCAGGCGCACCTGGTGGGCGAGAAGGCCTCGCGCGGCTGCTGCAACGCGGACTCGTTCGACAGCATCCCGTTCCAGCGCATGCCGAACGTGTGGCTCAAGCCCGGCCCCGACGGCACCTCGCTCGACGACCTGATCGCCCAGGTGCAGGACGGCGTGCTCATCGAGGGGCGCGGCTCCTACTCGATCGACCAGCAGCGCTACAACTTCCAGTTCGGCGGCGACGCCTTCTGGGAGATCAAGAACGGCAAGAAGGGCGCGATGATCGCCGACGTCGCCTACCAGGCGAAGACCACCGACTTCTGGAACGCCTGCGCCGGGATCGCCGATCAGCGCTTCTGGCAGAACTTCGGTCTCACCAACGACGGCAAGGGCCAGCCCAGCCAGTCCAACGCGATGAGCCACGGCTGCGCCCCCTCCCTGTTCCGCGGCATCAACGTCCTGCGCACGGAGTGACCCATGCTGCCCACCGAGAAGGAATGCCGACAGATCACCGCGCGCGCCCTGGGGTTCACGACCGCCACGGACGCTTCGGTCTCGCTCACGTTCGGGCGGGGCTCGAACACGCGCTTCGCCAATAACGAGATCACCACCTCGGGCGCCGAGGAGTCCATCGGCGTCGTCGTGGGGGTCACGAAGGACGGCCGCACCGGGCGGGTCTCGCTCAACGAGACCAGCGATGCCGCGCTCGAGCGGGCGATGAAGCGCGCCGAGGAGCTGGCCGGGCTGCTCCCGCCGGATCCCGAGTACGTCGGGCCGGTGCCGCCGCAGAAGTACCTCGCGATCGCGGCGTACGACGAGGCGACCGAGACCTTCGGGGCGGCGGACCGGGTGCCGGGCGTGCGGGCGGTGGTCGAGCCCTCCGCCAAGGAGAGCATGAACAGCAGCGGTTTCTTCCAGAACGGCGCCACCGCACAGTGCATCGCCAACAAGGCGGGCAACTTCGGATACTTCCGGCGCACCACCGCCTCGTACAGCGCCACCGCCCGTACCGCCGACGGCACCGGGTCGGGATGGGCCGAGGACGCCTCGCACCGGGTGGGCCAGATCGACGCCATGCGGCTGGCCACGACAGCGCTACGCAAGGCGCGCGAGTCGGCGGGCCCAAAGAAGCTGGATCCCGGCGACTACACCGTCGTACTCGAGCCCGCCGCGGTCGCGGACCTGGTCGGCTTCAACTTCGGTTTCGCGCTGAACGCGCGCGCCGCCGAGGAGGGCCGCTCGTACTTCTCGAAGAAGGGCGGCGGCACGATGGTCGGCGAGAAGGTGTTCCACGAGTCGGTGACCGTCAAGAGCGATCCGCTCGATCCGCGCCGGCCGGGCTCGCCGTGGGGCGGCGGGGGCGGGGGCGGCGGTGGTGGTGGCGGCGGGTTCGGCGGCGGCGGCGACGGCGGCCTCGCGAACGCCCCGATCACCTGGGTCGAGAACGGCGTGCTCAAGAATCTGGCCTACGACCGCTACTGGGCGAAGAAGAACGACCGCGAGCCCACGCCGGGCGCGGGCAACACCGTCCTCGAGGGCGGCAAGGAGACGCTGGAGTCGCTGATCACCTCGACCGAGCGTGGGCTGCTCATCACCCACTTCTGGTACATCCGGGTGGTCAACCAGCAGACCATGCAACTCACCGGCCTCACGCGCGATGGCGTGTGGCTGATCGAGAACGGCAAGATCGCCTACCCGGTGATGAACTTCCGCTTCAACGAGAGCCCGGCCGTGCTGCTCAATAACATCGTCGGGATGACCCCGGCGGTGCGGAGCGGGAACTCGGTGGTGCCGGGGATCAAGGCGGGCAACTTCACGTTCTCGAGCCTGAGCGACGCGGTTTAGCTACCGGAACGTGGCGGCCTTGCGTCGGGCGGGTGTAATCTAGCGGCGTGAAGCTCACGCCGCCGGTCGAGTTGGTGTCGCCGCCCGACCCTGCCGCGTGGGACGCGCTGGTCGACGAGTCGGACACCGCGACCGTCTTCCACACCTCGGCCTGGGCGCGGCTCTGGATCGCCGAGTGGCCCGGGGCGCGCTGGGAGGCGATCGTCCTCCCGGACGAGTCGGGCTACGTTGGCGCGCTCGGGCTCATCATCCACGACGGCCCGCTCGGGCGGCGCGTCCTGGCGATGCCCTACGGGACCTATAGCGGCCCCATCGTGCGGCGCGGACACCCCGATCCCGCTTCGGTGCGCCGGCTGCTGCTCGAGGGCTACGCCCAGCTCGTGCATCACGCCTGGGTCATGCTCTCGGAGCTGACCTGGTACGACGGCCGCCGTGAGGAGCTGCCGGCGGGCCTCACCGCCGCCGAGGGATTCACCCACGTCCGCCCGCTCGGGCCCGACTTCGAGGCGTTGTTCCGGCTGCTCCCGCTCAACATCCGCTCGCGGGTCAAGCAGGCCGAGGAGCACGGGCTTGTCGTCCGGCCGATCACCGACGCGCGCGGCGTGCGCGCCTACCACGCGCTGGCCGTCCGGACGGTGCGCAGGCTGGGAGGACTCCCCAAGCCGCTCTCGCTCTACCAGCGCATCTTCCGCAGTCTGGTGCCCTCGGGGCTCGCGCGCTACGACCTGGTCGAGCACCAGGGCCAGCCGGTGGCCGGGAGCCTGCACTTCACCTACCGGGGCAGCGCGATCAACTGGCTCACGGTCTCGGACGATCGCAAGTGGGACCTGAGGCCCAACCACCTCCTGTTCGCCCAGGTGATGCGCGAGCTGTGCGCCTCCGGGTACCACGAGTACAACCTGGGCGGCTCGCCCCCCGACGCCGAGGGGCTCATTAGGTTTAAGGAGTCCTGGGGCGCGACGCGACGCACCGTACTCGAGCTGCGCCGCCGCCACATGGTCTACCGCCTGCTGCGCGGCGAGGTGCCGCCGCGGGCGGAGCCGGAATAGCGCCTCCGGCCCGCGGGCCGCGCCTCATCGCCCTGAGCTACCGGCGATGGCTGTCCGAGGCGTGCCAACTGTCCTTAAGGACAGTTCAGAATGAAACAGTTCCGACCCCCTCGAGATTAACGGGGTATTCCATCCGCCGCGCGGCGGATGAAATGACGGGGTCTTCAACTCGTCCCGGGGCGAGTTCAAGGCCCTGTCATTTTCGGAAGACCCCGGAGGCTCCCGCCTAGCGGCGGCGGGCTCGGGCCTTCCCGCGCGCCGGGCCTCGAGACCTTGAGACCTCGCGTCTCGGGGGTCTTCGGCCCCCCAGCGCCTCGATATCGGCCAGATCGGCCAGTCGGCCGGTCTGCTTCGATCTGAGCAGGTCCGCGAGACCCAGGTACGGAACCCGAATGCCGCCGATCCGACGGACCACCTTGGCCCGATCCGCCCGATCGAAGGTCACGGTCCAGGCCACCGTGAGGATGTCCACACGAGGGTCATCCCCGACGATGGTGATGGGCCTGCTGACGACTTCGCGAGGGTCGAGCTCGCCCGCCACGCCGAACGGAAGATCCGCGAGGGCTCTCAGCACCCGCGCGGTGTTCTGCTCGTCCTTCGGTACCAGGATGTCCACATCTCGCGTGGCGCGCACCGACCCGTGGAGGTTGGCGGCGACCCCACCGGCGATCAGGTAGCGCGCTCGCCGGCGGTTGAGAAGCCGGCACACGCGCAGGACGCGGTTATCGGTACCAGGGGTTCGTCTGGGCACGACGCCAGCGCTGGTAGGCGCGGAAGCTGGCAAAGGAGATTGCCAGCGGTCTGAAGCGGTACGGGGTGAGCTCCCGGAAATCCTGGAAGAGCCGCTCGGCCTCGTTCAGGCGTCGTGCTGCCAGCCGGTCACCGGATCGCGATTCGATTGTTCGGAGCTTGCGCATTGGTAGATCCTACGTGACACCGTGGGTCACACGGTGCGGGGTAGAACCCCCTTTCAAACCGTGCGTGCGGATTTCCCGCACACGGCTTACGGATGAGGTTTCAGACCAGGGCGTGCGCGGCAC
>JBKJXJ010000063.1:0-3884 GCA_046716125.1 Candidatus Eiseniibacteriota bacterium | reverse complement strand
CCGAGCCGCAGCGAGAGCACCGACATCGCGTCCTCGATGCGGTGGGAGGGCGCGCCCGCTTCGTGCAGCCCGCGGCCCAGCTCGAGGATGAACGCGCGCGCGGTGGGCGTGTCGCGGGGAACGGAGTCGGCGTGTGCGGCGGTCATGGGCGGGCGACTATAGCAGCGGGGCGGTGGGACTTAGCACCCGTAGCAGGGTGGGGCGACTATCCCCGCATTACGCCCCAGCCAGCTCTCCCGGCAGCGGACGCTCGCGCGCCAGCGCCGCCGCCTCGCCCGGCGGCAGCACCGCGTCCTCGACCACGACCCCGCGCAGGAGTGGCAGCGGCACGCGCTCGAAGTAGACGTTGCGCGGCTGCACACCGGGCGCCGGATCCTCCCAGACCTCGTCCGCGGGCATCTCGACGATCTTGAGCGCCGCGGTCGCGGCGGGCATGAACTTGCGCCGTCCGGCCAGCGCGTAGACCGGGACCGAGTGCTCGCGCGCGGCGAGTGCCGCGGCGAACGATCCGAGCTTGTTGAAGACCCCCTGATCGGTCACCGCGTCGGCGCCGAGCCACACCATGCGCGCCTGCGAAAGCAGGAGCGGAAGCGCCGCGTCCACGACCAGCCAGACCGGCACGCCGTCGGCCGCGAGTGCCGCGGCCATGCCCCGCCCCTCGCACAGCGGCCGGCTCTCGGCCACCAGCATGCGCGGCTCGCGCCCCGCCCGGTGGGCTTCGAGCACCGCGTCGCGCACCGTGGCGCTCGAGGACAGGGCCGCGATCCAGCCGCCGCGCTCGGTGACCAGGCCGGCGGCC
Organism: Candidatus Eiseniibacteriota bacterium; assembly: GCA_046716125.1. GTDB lineage: Bacteria > Eisenbacteria > RBG-16-71-46 > RBG-16-71-46 > RBG-16-71-46 > WS-11. Next base: position 3,085 of record JBKJXJ010000063.1, on the reverse strand, counting down.
TGCCGGGCGACGGCGCGCCGCGCGGCGATCAAGTCGTTTCGCTCCGCCTCGCACGACTGGGCGAGGGCGGTGCGGAGCCCCGCGGCCATCTCGCGCCGGGCGACGCCTGAGTCCGTCACCTCCAGCGCGCGCGCGGCGAGCTGGTGCACCAGCGCCATGGTGGGCTGGGCCTGCTGAGCCTCGCGCAACCACGTGAGGAGTGCTCCGCGGAACGCCCCGGCCGATCCCGACATGTCCACGGCCAGCCAGCGCTCGAGTTCGTCGAGCAGCCCGAGCGCCACGTCGCCCGAGCCGGTGGTGCGGTCGCCCGCGAAGGGGCTCATGGCGTGAGCGCCTGGCGCGGCTCGAGCCAGCGGAACGCCGGATGCACGAACGCGAGCAGCGCGTGCAGCCCGACCAGCGAGAGCACGACGAACACGGCGAATCCAACTCGCGCGGCCAGCGTCCGGCCGCGCGGGCCGGCGTTCACCCCCCAGGGGCCCGCGAGCGCCGTGAACCCGTTGCCGAAGTGGTACGCGGCCGCGAGCACGCCCGCGGCGTGGAACGCGAGCACGCCGGGATGCTCGAGCTGGCGCGCCATGAGGTCGAACAGATCCTGCGTGCCCCTCAACCGGGCCACCGAGAGTCGCGTGGCCGAGACGTGGAACACGACGTAGATGACGAGGAAGAACCCGGTCGCACGCTGCGCGATGAGCATCCACGGGCGCGGGTACCCGACGGTGTCGCCGGCGGCCTGCGGCGTCACCCCGAGCATCACCCCGAGCGCCACGTGCAGCAGCATGGGCAGGGCGATCGCGACCACCTCGATCGCATAGAGGTTGGGGATGCGCGCGATCTGCGCGGCGGCCCGATCGAACACCTCGGCCCCGGCGATCGCCCGCGCGTTGGTGACGAGATGGGAGATGAGGAAGAGCCCGACCGGAAGGACTCCGGTCCAGATCTGGAGACGTTTGAGTCGGGCGTAGCTCGGGTCGGAGAGCGGCATGCGTCTGCCTCGCGGGCTGCGTCAGGAATGACGATCAGACCGCACGATAGGGCAGACGGCGGACGGGAACCAGACGGGTTCCCGTCCGCCCGATCTCAGGCCCCTGCCGAGGTGCGCTCCGTCAGCTCTTCGATGGCGTTCTCTCGCGCGCTCCACTCGCGCTCGAGCCATTCGAGGAACCACACCACCTCGTCGGGCGAAGGGAGGCCGAACTCGGCCGCCGAGACCACGCGTCCGACCGCGACCGCGATGCCACCGCGCTCGCGGACCAGGCGGTGGACCGGTTCGTCACCGGTGTCGTCGCCGAAAGAGATCAGCGTCCCCACCGACGGCTGACCGTCCAGCCACAGCTTGAGCGCGGCGGACTTCTCCCATGGCACCGCCGGCATCACCTCGAAGACGCGCTTCCCGTGAACGAGCTGCGCCTGCTCGCGGAAGGGACGGGCGCGGCGACGCACGCCGGCGCCGAACGCCGGCTGAAGCGCGGCCGGCACCGCCCGGTAGTGCAGGGCGTAGGAGAACCGCTTGTCCTCGACCCAGGCGCCCGGAAAGCGCTGGCACCAGGTTTCAAGTGACTGCCGGAGTTCGTCCGGGAGCCTCGAGTCCACCGGCAGATGCACCTGCCGGCGCCCGTGTTCATCCCGACTCTCGAGTCCACCGGCGCCGGCCAGGAATATCCGGGCGCCTTCGAAATCGCGCTCGAGGTCTTCGAGCCGCCGTCCGGAGAGGATCGCCAGGTGCACGTCCGGGAGCGCCGCCAGCCGATGGAGCGCGCTGCGCGCGCGCTCGGGCAGAGTCACATTGTCCGGGTGCTCGGCGATCGGTAAGAGGGTGCCGTCGTAATCGCTCGCGACGTGGAGCGCGTCCGACTGACTGATGCGCTCGGAAAGCTCGGAGAGTGAAAGCCACAACGATCTGAGTCTGGGCATGCGTCCATCCTTCCCGGGGAGCAAGGGTGGAGAGTCCCGACCCGTCCACTCGCGGCGCCCGAACGGCCGGGTTGGCCTTGGCGTCGCGCTTGACACTGGTCACCGACTACTCCTGTAGCTTCGACCACATGGACGCTCCAGTCAACGGTTATCGTCGTCAAGATGACGTCAACCGACGCGGGCACGTCCGTGCCCTGCGGTCGTGCGGGACGCATGATTGGCGCTGACTTCGGTGATTCAATGGCGTCACTGGAACGAGCACGATCGTGCCTCGTTGGCAGGCCCACGACAGTGTGTTAACTTGCCCGCCAGCAAATGCTAACGGCGGCCCGGGGGATCATCCAACCCGTGGCAGCGCCGTCCAATCGCACGCGCAGACCAGCGCCCGCGCGACGGGCCTGCCGCTTCGAGCGGCCTCCCGCCGGAACGCGGCGACGTCGCCCGTGAGAACCGTTTGCCCGGCCGACCGGCGGGCACGCCCGGGGTCCCACTCTCCGAATCCCCATGACGACATCGGTCGCCGAACGCATCCAGCACCAGCTGCTGCCCAGGGTCTCCAAGCCGAACCGCTATCTCGGCAACGCCCTGCACGCGCCCCACAAGCCGCTCGCCGAGGCGGAAGTGACGGTGCTGATGGCCTTCCCCGACGCGTTCGAGATCGGGCTCTCGAACATCGGCATCCGCATCGTCCATCACATCCTGAACCAGCGCGCCGAGACCGCGTCCGAGCTGTGCTTCGCGCCCTGGCCGGACGCCGAGGCCGAGATGCGAAAGCTCGGCATCCCGCTGTTCTCGATGGAATCGCATGCTCCGGCCGGCGAGTTCGACATCATCGGGTTCTCGCTTCAATACGAACTGCAGTACACGAACGTGCTGGCGATGCTGGACCTGGCGGGCCTGCCGTTGCACACGGTGGAGCGCGACCAGCGCCATCCGCTCATCATCGCCGGCGGGGCGCAGGCGTTCAGCCCCGAGCCGATGGCCGAGTTCATCGACGCGTTCGTGATCGGAGACGGCGAGGAGGTCATCCACCGCGTGATCGATCGCGTGAAGGAGGCGAAGCGCGAGGCGTGGCCGCGCCCGCGCCTGCTGCGTGCGCTCGCGCACGTGCCGGGTGTCTACGTGCCGTCGGGCTACACGCTGCGCCACACGGCGGAGGGCTGGCTTACGC
>JBKJXJ010000062.1:0-7692 GCA_046716125.1 Candidatus Eiseniibacteriota bacterium | reverse complement strand
CTGGGTGAGCCGGGCGAGATAGATCCCCGACCGCACCGGCCCCTCCCGCGGCGTCACGACGTGGCTGCCGACGCCGAGGTGACCGACCTCCTCTGATGTGATCGCGCGGCCGCTGACGTCGAACAATGTCAGCGTCGCGGGCGCGTGCGTCGCGAGCGTGAACCAGACCCGGAGCGGCCCGACCGCGGGCTGAGGGAGCGTCCCGTGGATCGCGAGGCTCGTGCCGCGCGGCGGGGCGACGTCCGCCTTCTGCGGTCCCGAGACGCGCACGACACGGGCCTCCGACGGCACGCCGTCTGCCGTGACCAGGAACAGCAGATACGGACCGGGCGGGCAGAGCGCCGAGTCCGTGGGGACGGTCACCCAGACTCCGCCGGACGCCACTAAGGGGTCGAGTGGCACGACGCGCTGGCTGAAGTTGAACGCGTGCGTCACCGACGAGAGCCCGATGAGGCGCACGGCGTCGATCGCGGCACCGTTCGGCGTCTCGACCAGGAACGTCTCGCCGTACCTCGCCGAGGCGGGCGCCGCGGTGAGGGCCGGCCGGGGGCCGCGAAAGAGGTACGGGGGCGAGAAGATCTCGGCTTCCTTCCGGTTGAGGTGCCCCGGCGGCGACGGCTGCCCGCCGCCCGCGCACATCACGCGGCCGTCGGGGAGCAGCAGCGCCACCGAGTGATAGAGACGAGGCACGGTCATCTCCGCCAGCGTCGCCCACGTCTCGGCGACCGGATCCCAGCGCTCCGCGGCGAGGGCCGGAGGGATCGGGTTGTTCCGGCCAGGGCCGCCGGTGCCGCCGGTGGCGAGCACGCCGCCGTCGGGGAGCAGCGTGAGATTGACGTGCCGGCGAGGCAGCGCCATCGGCGCCACGAAACGCCACGCCGGGTTCGGCTGGTACACGTCGATCACCTCGGCGGTGGCCGTGGGCGGGATGGTCGGAGGCGCGCCACGATCGGGCGGCATGCCGCCCGTGATGAGGATCCGGCCGGGCGCGTACATGGCGGAGGAGCCATACGCGCGTTCTCCATAGCCGCTCTTCGCCGCCGCGGACCATGCGCCGGCGCCGCGGGGGTCCAGCTCGGCGCACGACGGCCGCCGGCCGGCACAGAACACGCGCCCCTCGCCCACGACATGCATCCACGGGTAGTAGCGCCCCTGGTCGGGCTCGCCGAACCGGGCGCCGGTGAGGCTGCGCCAGGCGTTCGCCCGGACGTCCCACACCTGCGGCAGGTCGTTCATGAGCGCGGGCGAGATCGAGCCGGCGGTCACCAGCAGATCGCCGCCCGGCAGCAGCGTCGTGGACGGATACCAGCGTCCCGCGTTCATGGCCGGCAGGTGTTCCCACGCGTCCCCGACCGGGTCGTAGAAGGCCGCGTTCGCGAGCCCGATATCCTCGCCGGCGTGTCCGCCGGCGACGAACACCCGTCCGTCCGCCGCCACCGTGTGGCCGGAGCAGAAGATGTCGAATCCCGCCATCGCGAGCGGCCGGATCGCGCCCGAGACAGGATCCCAACGGAACGGACGGTCGCCACCCGTCCTGTCGAGCTGGGTTTCCTCCCCCGGCCAGAACATCACCGCCCCCTGAGGCAGGAGCGTGGCGTGGATCGCCACCACCGGAAGGCAGACCGGGTCGCTCCAGCGACCGGAGGCGCGGCCCGCCTCGTCGTCCACGATCGTCATCAGCAGCTCGTCCGGGCCGCCGATCGCCGCGTTGCCGGCGGGTTCGCCGAGGCGCACGACGAACGTCTCGTCGCCTTCGAAGCCGGCGTCATCCACCAGGGAAAGCTCCGCGGTTCCTTCGGACTCACCCGGTGCGAGCGTGACCACGACGGAGGTCGCAAGATAGTCCGCGCCCGCGCCCGCGGTCCGATCCTCGGTCGAGACCGTGACGGCCGCCGCCGTCTGAATGTTTCCCAGTCGCTCGACCGTGACGACCGCGCCCGCGTCGGTCTCGGTCGCGGTTCGCGTGCGCCGCGAGAAGCTCACCACGCTCTGCGACAGGTCGGCGAACTGGACGACCACGTTGTCGAGATCGTGGAGCGCCGCGAACCCGCCCGAGCGTCCCATGAGCTGGACGCGGGATTCGTAGGGCGCGAGGCCGGGCACCGCGAGGCGATCCACGACCGTGACCGGCGTCCCGCCGCACGGGGTCAGGATGACGGTCACGTCGGGCGGCACCAGTCCCGCCCGGACGGCGATCCGCGCGTGATTGAAGTAGCCGTTCGCGAGGTCGAGGATCTCGGACACGTCCACCTCGGCGACCTTGATCGAGTCCCAGTGCACCGAGATGTGGTTCGGGCTGACCTCCCCCGGCCCCTGGTGGATGTCGAACCCGATCCCGAGCGAGCCCCTGAGATTCGGCTCCTCGGAGCCGCCGCCGACGAAGCCGGACGCCCCGAACCGGGCGGTGCTGACGAGTGTGAAGCCGAACCCGTCAGCCCGGCTGTTCACCGCCTTCGGCCGCATGCGGAAGTCGAAGTCGGCGACGATCAGGCCGTGCGGCCCCGGATCGCTCATGTCGAAGGCGATCGCGTTGCGGTTGACGAAGGTGGTGTCGGCGAGGCGCATGAAGTTCCCCGTCGGCCCGCCCGGGAGGCACGTGGGCTCTGGTGGATCGAGGAGTTGCGTCGCGGTGTAGGGCGTTCCGGGGCGATCGCAGTCCAGGATCGTCGCGGCGGGACTAAGGACAGGGCACAGCAACACGCCCGCGACCACGCAGACGATGGTAAGTCTCACGGGATCTACACCTTTCCCCGCACGACCGCGATGCTCGCGGTGTGACCGTGCAGGAAGTTCTTCTCCCCCACCGGACCGATCTCCCCCGCGCAGAAGAACCCCGCGGCCGGCACCGGACCGCCAAGCGCCGCGCACAACGTCGCGATGTCGCGGTCGGATCGGCCGAAGAACGCCTTGCCCCGTCCGTTGCAGGAGAAGAGCAGCGCACCCGCCGCGCGAGAGTCGAACTCCTGCGGGGCGAGCAGCAGCTCCAGATCTTCGATCGCGGTGCCGGCGTCACGCACGTGCAGGCGCACGCGTTCGTTCACGGCGATCAGGTCGGCCACGGCCAGCACGCCGCGCTCACGATCGGCCCCGAGCAGGTTGCGGATCAGGTAGTCGCCGCGCCCCGAGGCGTCGCCACGCGCGGGCCGGCCGACGTAGAGGCCGCCCTTGAGGCAATCACGCTCCCGCTCGGGCAGATCGCGAAGGATCTGTTCGGCGCGCTCGAGTGCGGGCTGGCCGTCGAGCTCGAGGATGAGATTGCGCTCGACCCTGGTGACCTTGAGCGCCGGGCCGATCGGGCGGCAGCCCTGAGAGACCACGACGTCCACGCGCAGGTCGCCCTTGAGGGCGATCCCGATGCCACCCTCGGTCGCGAGCCAGTCGTTCAGGATGAGCGTGTTGGCGTGCGGCCTGAAGCCGGCGCTCGCCATGCCGCCCACGATGCGCACGCCCGGCGCATTGCGATTGAAGGCGCGCAACACGCGCTCGGCGTCGAGCGAGAATGGGTCGCCGAACAGGATGACCAGCTCGGCCCGGTCGGCGCCGGGAGTGTGACGCGAGAACTCGAGCGGATCCTCGATCGCCTCGCCCCAGGCCGATGGGACGAGCACGAACGGCTTCACCTCGACCCCGGGCATGCGCGCGGCGACCGCGGTCAGGGCCGGGCCGTCCTCGATCTCGTGGCCGGCCCCGATCACCGATCCGCCGCTCACCCCGGCGATGCACCCGGGTGCGAGCAGGCGCTTGAGGGTGCGAACGACGGCCTCGGCGCCCGGAACGATCGGCGCGGTGAAGAACAGCAGAACCAGGTCGATCGGCCCTTCGCCCAGCGAGGCGAGGAGCGACTCCGCGACCTCGTTCGCCGCGTCATCGGGCTCGGGGGCGCGCGAGGCGGCCTCGGCCCAGCGCATGAGGCGGGTGGTGTCGGGCGGGGTGGGCATGGAGTCAGCGGTGGGTCAGTGGCCGCGCAGGATCTCCCGGGCGATGATCATGCGCTGGATCTCGCTCGTTCCCTCGCCGATCTCCATCAGCTTCGCGTCGCGATGCAGGCGCTCGACCGGCACGTCGCGGCAGTAGCCGATGCCGCCGTGGATCTGGATCGCCTTGTCGGTCACCCAGTTCGCCGCCTCGCTCGCGAACAGCTTGGCCATCGAGGCTTCCTTCTCGAACTCCTGACCGGCGTCCTTGAGCATGGCGGCGTAATACACCAGGTGGCGCGACGCTTCGAGCTTCATCCGCATGTCCGCGAGCATGAACTGGACCGCCTGGAAGTTCGCGATCGGCTGGCCGAACTGCTTCCGCTCCTTGGCGTAGCGTAACGCGTGCTCGTACGACCCCTGCGCGAGCCCCAGCGCCAGCGCACCGATCGAGATGCGCCCGCCGGTGAGCGTGCGCATGAATGCCTTGAACCCGCCCGAGGGATCGCCCAGCAGGGCCATCTCGGGGATGGCGCAATCCTGGAACACGATCTCGACCGTGTCCGAGCCGCGCAGGCCCATCTTCTTCTCGCGCTTGCCGACCCGGAATCCGGGCGTCGCCGTGTCCATGATGAAGGCCGAGATCCCCTTGGTGCCCTTGCTGGCGTCGGTGCGCGCGGTCAGCGTGATGTACTTGGCCACGCTCCCGTTGGTGATGTAGATCTTCGAGCCGTTCACGCGCCAGCCGCCGCCGGTCTTCTCGGCCCGAGTCTCGGTGCCGGCCGCGTCCGACCCGGCGTTGGGCTCGGTCAGCCCGAACGCGCCGATCGCCTCGCCTTTGGCCATCGGGACCAGGTACTTCTGCTTCTGCTCCTCGGTGCCGATCATGTAGATCGGCCCGCATCCCAGCGAGACGTGCGCCGCCAGCGTGATCGCGGTCGAGCCGCAGGCGCGGGCGATCTCCTCCACCGCGATGACGTAGGCGAGCGTGTCGAGGCCGGCGCCGCCGTACTTTTCGGGGAATGGCAGGCCCAGGAAGCCGAGCTCCCCCATCTGCTTGAGGATATCGGTGGGGAACTCCTCGTTCTCGTCGAGGTCGCGGGCGCGCGGCGCCACGACTTCGTCGGAGAATCTGCGCGCCATCTCGCGCACCTGGCGGTGCTCGTCCTTCAGGAACAATTCCATCGGTGAGTAAGCTCCAGGCGCTGGCGGACGATGTCGTTGGATCGGGCGGCGGGGCGGCGGCGGCGGAGGAAAAGGCCTCACGCACGTTCGGCCTCAAACCGACGGAGCACTCTAAACCAGCCGGCCGCCGGTTGGGAAACGGTGTGACGGGGGTCTCAGCGATCCGGAGCGGCCCGCATGGACTTGAGCGGGGTGCGAACGACCCGTAAGACCGCCCATGGTGCGACCAGCCGCCTCATCCCACCTCCAGCGGGGCGTTCTCGATCAGCCGCCGGCCGACGGCGCGGGCGTGGGCCACCAGATCCGGACGGGTCGCCACGCTCCCGGGGTCGTTGTCGTCATGACGCCACAGCAGCGTCTCCTCCCAGCGCGCCCCGACCCACTTGAGGAACCCGCGCACGCTGCGCTCGGCGAACTCGTACGTGTGCCGCGTGCCGCAGGCGGTCACGAACACGCCTCGGCGCGTGCGCGCCCACTTCGCCCGGAAGTCGTATCCGCCGTCCTCCAGTCGAACCAGCGGCGTCACGCAGTTGCAGCGGTCCATCACCAGTTTGAGCTGGGCGCTCACGCCATCGAAGTAGACCGGGGAGCCCACGGCGATCGCGTGCGCGGACTCGAGCGCTGCATAGATGCGGTCCATATCGTCGTGGAAGATGCAGTAGCCCGTGGTGGGCTCGGGGCCGCAGGCCTGGCAGGCTTTGACGACGAGGTCGTTGCAGTAGACGTGCTCGCTCCGGCCGCCGGCCTCCTCGGCGCCGGCGCAGACCGCCTTGAGGAGCAGATCCACGCTGCTGCCGCGCACCGGACTGCCATTCAGCGCCACCAGGGAGCGTGATGGCCCCGGGGGCGGACGGTCAGCCATGAGCTTCTAGCCGCGCCCGCGCCGGGTCGAGGTCGCGCGGCGCTTCGCGGGACGGCGCTTCGGTTTCGCCGCCGCCCGTTTCGGCGTCCTCGCGGTCGCGCGCTTCGGCCTGGTCGCGGCGGTGCGCTTCGACTTCGTCACGGCCGCGCGCTTCTTCACCTTCGCCGCAGGCTTGGACGCTGGCTTCGATGCGGGCTTCGGCGCCGGCTTCGGCGCGGCCCTGCGCTTCGCCGACACGGGCGCCCTGGGCGGCACCGTCCCGTCGCGATGCGTCGCCGCGAACCACTCGCGGATGTAGCTCGCGATGTCCTGGGTCGATGCGCCGGGGCCGAACAGGCGGCCGACCCCCAGTCCGGCGAGCGTGCCCATGTCCTCGGGCGGGATGATGCCGCCGCCGGTCAGCAGCCGATCGCCGATCCCGCGCGCGCGCATGAGCTTCATGACCTCGGGGAACTGCGTCATGTGAGCGCCCGAGAGGATGGACAGCGCGACCACGTCCACGTCCTCCTGCGCCGCGGCCTCGACGATCTGCGCCGGCGTCTGATGGAGCCCGGTGTAGATCACCTCCATGCCGGCGTCGCGGAGTGCGGCCGCCACCACCTTGGCCCCGCGGTCGTGTCCGTCGAGGCCCGGCTTTCCCACCAGGACGCGGATCTTTCGCTGCATGCGTTCTCCTATTCGTAGGGTCGGCGAATCGGCTCGTCCGGCCGCTCTTCGACATCGGGCATGGAAGCGAGCTCGCGCTCGATCTCCTCCTCACGCCGCCGCGCCTCGGCGAAGTCCGCTTCGCCCACTGCGACCTCGGCCCCATCCTCGTCGCGAGGCGCGACCACGATACTACGCGATACCAGCGCCAGCGCCGTGCGGGCCGCATCCTCGGTCTCGAAGCGCCAGGCGCGGTACTCGCCATCCCGTCCGAGCGCTTCGAGCCGCCAGGGATCGTGGTCCGGCGCCCCGCGCTTGACCCGCGCCGCGATCAGCTCGCCGCGCGAGAGCTGCTCGGCCTGGGCGCGTGGCACGACCTGCTCCATCTCGCGTGGGGTCAGGGGCGGGATCAGCCGGACCCGGTCCCTGTCCGGGACCGGCATGAACGACCAGCCATCCGACGTCACGGCGACCGGAATGCCTTCGAGAGACTCGATGAGATCCTCGACGGCCTCGCCGGCGGCCTCCGACTCCTCCTCCCGCACAGGGGCGGTGGTTCCATCCCCCGACAAGAGCGACGAGCGTCGCAACAGGAGGCCGAGCAGCGCGACCCCGACCACCGCGACGACCGCCATGATCATTCCCTGGTCCATGGTGCGCCGCCCGTCAGAACTCCGGACTCTCGACGTGGTCTCCGAACACCTCGCGCATGGCGTTGCGGATCTCGCCCTCGGTGGCGTAGGCGCGCGCGCAGTCGAGGATCTTCTCCATGAGATTGGCCTGGCCCGCGGGCTTGCGCGCGGCGTCGGTGAGCGCCCGCAGCGCGGCGGTGCATGCCTTGCTGTCGCGCGAACGCTTGACCTCGGCGATCGAGCGCTTCTGCTCCTCCTCGACCTCCTCGCCGATGTAGAGGATCGGGATCTCGAGCTTCTCGTCAGGATCGACGTATTCGTTCACGCCCACGATGATGCGCTGCTTGCGCTCCATCTCCTGCTGGTACTGGTAGGCCGCGCGTCCGATCTCGCGCTGGAAGAAGCCGCGCTCGATGCCGGCCACGACGCCTCCCATCCCCTCGATCTGACGGAA
>JBKJXJ010000061.1:0-5972 GCA_046716125.1 Candidatus Eiseniibacteriota bacterium | reverse complement strand
TCTGGGCCGTATCTCAGTCCCAGTGTGGCTGACCATCCTCTCAGACCAGCTACCCATCGTCGCCTTGGTGGTCTTTTACACCGCCAACTAGCTAATGGGACGCGAAGCCATCTTCAACCGGTAGCTTGCAAGCAGAGGCCACCTTTGACCTCAGGTCCATGCAGACCCGTGGTCTCATGCGGTATTAGCACCCCGTTGGGAGTGTTATCCCCCTGTTGAAGGCAGGTTCTTCACGCGTTACTCACCCGTTCGCCACTCTACTCGAGGGATTGCTCCCTCTTTCGCGTTCGACTTGCATGCCTAATCCACGCCGCCAGCGTTCGTTCTGAGCCAGGATCAAACTCTCCGTGGTATTAATATCGGAGATCATGCCGAGCGGGCTTGCGCCCACCCGTCATGGATCATTTGCAAGGAATTGATCCCCAGACCACGCCAAACATCTGACGCAGCCTCGGGGCCTCGCCGGGCTTTCGAAGTCACGTGCGCTATTCAATTTTCAAAGAGCATGAGAAGCGTGCGCCCTTCCCCAAGGGAAAAGGCGGACGCGGAATCTAGCCGTGGGCAGAACCGATGTCAAACGAAGTTTTCTGTGGGCCTTATTCCCTGCGGCAAGTGCAAGATAGGTGGGGTGGGCGATCCTGTCAACCCCCCCTCCTGCACCAGGATGCGGCCAGCCTCAGGTCGTGCACAGGTCAGCCGCTAAGCGACAACCTGGAAGGAGCTTGGAGCCCCCGGCGGCCATCCCGAACCCTCCCTACCCGCCCTTCGCCGGAGTGACCCGGACCATCTTCCGGCCGAGACGTAGCACGAACGGGGCGGTGACGGACTGCCGGTGATGGCGGTCGGTGATCCTGGTCCCGTCCACGCTGACGGCGCCCTGGTCCACCGCGCGCCACGCGTCACCGCCGGACTTCGCGAGCCCGGAGCCGACCAAGAGGTCCTTGATCCCGAGCTCGCCGTCATCCGCCGGCGACCACATCGGCAATGACTCGGGCGCTTTCTTGCGGCTGAACTGCGTCTCGAAATCGAGCTGCGCCTGCCCGGCCGCCGCCTCGCCGTGATACATCCGCACCAGGCGCTGGCCGAGCCGCTGCTTCACCGTCATGGGGTTGACGGTGCTGTCCGCGAGATCCCGTGCGACGGCATCGAGCTCGGCGCCGTCCGCGTCGGTGACGAGGCGCCAGTAGATCGCGAGTGCGGCGTCAGGGAGGCTCATCACCTTGCCGAAGATCTCGGCCGGTGGATCGGTCACGCCGATATAGTTGCCGAGGCTCTTGCTCATGCGCTGGACGCCGTCGAGTCCGGGCAGCAATGGCACGGTCAGGATGATCTGCGGCGCCTGGCCGTGGATCTCCTGCAAGGCCCTCCCGACCAGCAGGTTGAACTTTTGCTCAGTGCCGCCGAGCTCGATGTCGGCGCGGATCGCGACCGAATCGTATCCCTGCATGAGCGGATAGAGCATCTCGTGGATGCCGATCGGCTGCTTCGCGGCGTAGCGCTTGGCGAAATCGTCGCGCTCCAGCATGCGCGCCACCGTGTACTGCGACGTGAGCGCGATGACGTCGGCGAACCGCATCCCCGCGAACCACTCGCCATTGCGGTGCACCTCGACCGGCAGCCGCGGCGGCTTCGGATCGCGCTCGAGCACGCGGTAGAACTGCTCCAGGTAGGTCTCGGCGTTCGCGTCCACCTCGGCTTCGCTCAGCTGCGGGCGCGTCTTGTTGCGCCCGCTCGGATCGCCGACGCGCCCGGTGTAATCCCCGACGATCAACACGACCTGGTGGCCGAGGTCCTGGAACTGCCGCAGCTTGCGCAGCCCGACGCTGTGGCCGAGATGGATGTCGGGCGCGGTCGGGTCGAATCCCTGCTTCACGCGCATCGGACGCCGGTCGCGCTCGGACGCGCGGAGGCGCTCGGGGAGCGCCCCCTCGGGCAGGAGCTCCTCGACTCCGCGGGACAGGATCGTGACCTGCTCCTCGACCTTCATCGCACCTCGCAAGGTGAACGCTGCCAATTTCACGCTTCCCTTGCATTCTAGGAGCGTACCCCGGGCCGGGCAACCGACGGGGGGCGAATCGGCTTGACCACTCAGGGCACGCGGCCTAGCCTCGACTCTCCCATGCTCTCTGAGACCGGCATCGCCGGGATGGCCCGACCGGCCGTGCGCGCGGCCCTCCGGTTCCCCTGGAAGCTCTTCTTCGCCCTCGTCGGCATCGCGGTCCTCGTCTCCGCCGGCGCCGTCTTCGGCGTGGTGCAGTGGCTCCGGCGTGACCTCGTCAGCCCGCAGACCATGCTGGCGATGCAGCCGCCGGTGAAGACCGTCGTCTACGACGCGCGCGGGCGGGTGCTTCACGAGTTCTTCAACGAGAACCGCTCCTCGGTGCCGCTCAAGCAGATCCCGCGTCATCTCGTCAACGCGACCATCGCCACCGAGGATCGCAGCTTCTACCAGCACTGGGGCGTGGATCTGTGGGGCGTCGCGCGCGCGGCGGTGACCGACATCCTGCACATGCGTCGCGCACAGGGCGGGAGCACGATCACCCAGCAGCTCGCGCGCAACCGCTTCCTCACCCACGAGAAGACCTGGACGCGGAAGCTCAAGGAGACGGCGCTCGCGATCGAGATCGAACGCCACTACACCAAGGATGAGATCCTCGAGCTCTACTTCAACCAGATCTATTTCGGCGAGGGCGCCTACGGCGTGGAGGCCGCGTCCAAGACCTACTTCGGGAAGCCGCTGCGCGAGCTGAGCCTGCCGGAATGCGCGCTGATCGCCGGGGTGCCCGCCAACCCGAGCCACTACTCGCCCCGCCGGCGTCCGGCCGCGGCCAAGGCGCGGCGCGCCAAGGTGCTCCGCAACATGCGCACGACCGGGGCCATCACCCAGGTCGAGTTCGACAACGCGATGAGCGCGCCGCTCGGCGTCACGCCGGTCCGCTACAGCAACGACCGCGCCCCCTATTTCGTCGAGATGGTGCGGCTCCACCTGGACGAGAAGTACGGGTCGAACGCCGTCTACGAGGGTGGCCTCAAGGTCTACACGACGCTCGATATCGACCTGCAGCAGATCGCCGAGCGTGCGCTCGAGAAGCAGCTCGCCTCGCTCGAGGCCGACCTCAAGCTCAAGAAGACGCTGGCGTCCTACACGCTGCCCGCGAACGATGCGCAGCGGACGGCCCAGTCCACGCCCTACCTCCAGGGCTCGATGGTGGCGATCGATCCGCGCACCGGCTACGTCCGGGCGCTGGTCGGCGGCCGCAACTGGAACCACTCGAACTTCAACCGCGCCACCCAGGCGATGCGGCAACCGGGCTCGGCGTTCAAGCCCTTCGTCTACACCGCCGCGATGGACAACGGCTTCCATCCCACCGACGTCATCGTGGACGAGCCGGTCTCGTATCCGGGCGGCAACGGCGAGCTCTATCAGCCGCAGAACTACGACAACACGTATCGCGGGGCGGTCACGCTCCGGTACGCACTGCAGCAGTCCATCAACATCCCGGCCATCAAGCTGCTTCGCAAGGTGAGCACGTCGCTGGTCGCCAGCTACGCGCGTCGCATGGGCATCCGCAGCCCGGTGGGCCAGAACCTCTCCCTCGCCCTCGGGAGCAGCGAGGTCAACGTGCTCGAGATCACGACCGCGTACGGCGTGCTGGCGAACCGCGGCATCCGCAACGACCCGCTCTTCGTGCTCAAGGTCGAGGATAAGAACGGCAACGTGCTCGAGAAGAACTCACCGCGCCCGATCGAGGTGCTCTCCGAGGCCACCGCGTCCGTGATGACCTCGATGCTGCGCAGCGTGATGGACCACGGCACCGGCTATCCCGCGCGGGCGCGCGGCTTCAACAGCCCGGCGGCCGGGAAGACCGGGACGATGGACGAGTATCGCGACGCCTGGTTCATCGGCTACATCCCGAGCCTGGTGTGCGGGACCTGGGTGGGGTATGACGAGAAGAAGATCATCGGACCCGGCATGACCGGCGCCCGCGCGGCGCTGCCGATCTGGACCGACGTCATGATCGGCGCCACACGCGGCCGCCCGGTGGAGGATTTCCCGGAGCCGGCAGGAACCGTTTCGCGGCAGGTGTGCGCCGAAACCGGGATGCTCGCCACCGACGCGTGTCCGAGCGTCACGTCCGAGATCTTCGACGAGGGCTCGGAGCCGTCCGAGACCTGCTCGGCCCACGAGGGCCACCCGCTTCAGACGCCGAAGCCCAACCCGCAGGCGGCGTCCGAACCCACCGCGGGCGCGCGAGCGCTCACTCCACCCGCTCCACGATGAGCGGCTGAAGCGTCGGCGTCCCCTCGCCGATCGTGAAGCACGCGGCGGCGCGAGCCGCCGCGCCCGAGTCCTCGTTCGCGAGATGAAGCTCCGCGAGCGTGTCGCCGGCCTTCACCTGAGCCCCGAGCCGCGCGTGGATCATGAAGCCGACGCGTGGGTCCACCGCATCCTCCTTGGCGCGGCGTCCGGCGCCCAGGGCCACGCCCAGCTCGCCCAGCCCGAATGTGTCGATCGACTGGATGCGTCCGGATCGCGCGGCCTTCGCCTGCATGCGCACGGGGGCGCGCGGCAATCCCTCCGGGCGCTCGACGCTGCCACGATCCCCGCCCTGCGCCTCGACCATCGCCAGGAACCGGAGCCACGCCCCGCCGGAATCGAGCGCATGCCGGGCCCGCTCGCGGGCCTCGGCGAGGTCGGGAACGGAGCCCGCGCACGCCAGCATCGCGGCCGCCAGCTCGAGCGTCAGCTCGCGCACGTCGGCGGGGCCGCGCCCCAGCAGAACCTCGACCGACTCTCTCACCTCGAGGGCGTTCCCCACGGCCATCCCGAGCGGCTGGTTCATGTCGGTGACCATGGCGACGCCGCGGCGCCCGAGCGCGCGCGTCGTGTCCACGAGCCGGCGCGCGAGGCGGGCCGCGGTCTCCCGCGTCTTCATGAACGCCCCTGAGCCGCACTTCACGTCGTACGCCACCGCTCCGGCTCCTTCCGCCACCTTCTTGCTGACGATGCTGGAAACGATGAACGGCTCGAACTCGACGGTGCTCGTGACGTCCCGCAGCGCGTAGAGCATGCCGTCGCCGGGTGCGAGGTCGGGCCCCTGGCCCACCATGACCACTCCGACCGTGTCGAGCTGACGGCGCATGTCGTCAGCCGAGAGCCGGGTGCTGAAGCCCGGGATGGCCTCGAGCTTGTCGAGCGTGCCGCCCGTGTGCCCGAGCCCGCGCCCCGAGACCATCGGCACCAGCACGCCGCACGCCGCCACCAGCGGGGCCAGGATGAGGGAGATCTTGTCGCCGACCCCGCCGGTCGAGTGCTTGTCCGCGGAGGGGCGCTTCAAGTCGGTCCAGTCGAAGACGCGGCCAGAGTGGAGCAGTGCGGCGGTGAGGGCGTCGGTCTCCGAGGGATCGAGGCCGTTGAGATAGGCGGCCATGAGCCACGCGCTCATCTGGTAGTCGGGGACCTCGCCGCGGACGTAGGCCTCGATCAGCGCCTTCAGCTCTTCGGGGCGGTGAGTCCCGCGGTCACGCTTGGTGCGGATCAGCGCTCGAGCGTCCGCCACCGGCTTCAATAGCCCTTGGCCGCGCCGGCTTCGCCCCGGACGATCTTGACGCTGGCCGAAGCCCCGATGCGCGTCGCGCCCGCCGCCACCATCTTCTGAACGTCCTCGGAAGTGCGGATGCCGCCCGACGCCTTGACGCCGATATCGGGGCCGACGGTCTCTCGCATGAGCTGGATGTCCTCGACGGTGGCGCCCCCGCCGGCGAAACCGGTCGAGGTCTTGACGAAGTCGGCGCCGGCGGCCTTGGAGAGCGAGGAGCCCATGACCTTCTCGTCACGGCTGAGGAGGGACGTCTCGAGGATGACCTTGACGATGGTGTCCTTCCCCACCGCTTTGACGACACCGCGGATATCCTGCTCGACCAGGGCGTAGTCCTTGGACTTGATCGCCCCGATGTTGATGACCATGTCC
>JBKJXJ010000060.1:0-7494 GCA_046716125.1 Candidatus Eiseniibacteriota bacterium | reverse complement strand
CCTCGGCGTAGGGCATCGGGTTCATGGCCTCGAATCCCTTGATGAGGTCGCCGTTGCCCGCGTTCCGATACGGCACGACGACCGAGGCGTGGCAGTGCAGGCACGTGCCGGGCTGCTTCGCGACATGCTGTCGCTCCGTGAAGGTCTGGTCGTCGAGCATGTAGGCGTGGCCGCGCTCCTCGCGGAAGTCGGTCGCGAACGCGTAGCCCGCCCACATGGTCTTGAGGCGCGGATCGTCCTCGAGACGCGACTGGGCGACCACCGAGCGCGGGTCGGCGTCGGTTGGCGTGCGGGGTATCGCCTCGCTGCCCCCGTAACGTGTGCGCACCTGGTCCACCGTGCGGATGTAACCGTCGTACTGGAGCGGGAAGTTCTTGCCCCAGATCGACGGGTCCTCGGTCTCCTCGGTCAGTTAGACCACGCGGTAGAACGGATTGCGCGCTTCATGCTTGCGCTCGAAGATGTTGACGAGCAGCGCCGTGACCCCCGCGGCGAGCACGGCGACCACGAACATGAGCATGAGCAGCCGACCACCGAACCGCATGCCGCCGCGCTCCCCCGAGTTCCCCGGTCCCGCACTCTCCGTCATCGACTTCCTCCCGTGTGCGCGGCGACCGGCGACAGCTCTGCGTGGCCGACGGAGTGGTGGCATTGGAGGCATCGCACGTCGCCCTGGCCGCCGCCTCCATGGCGGTTAGCGCCGGGGCCCATCATCTGGACGACGTCGTCGTGGCAATGCCGGCAGGCGCTCTCGGTGATCGCGCGGTTCCACCGGTTGATCTGGATGGGCTCATGGAAGCGGCCGGTGGTGAATGCGAGGGAGTGCCGGAAGCCGTTCATCGCCTTGGTCGCGTACTTCCCCAGAACGTTGTGCGGGGTGTGGCAGTCGTTGCACTCGGCGACCGCGCGATGGCTGGACCTGATCCACCCGTCGTACTGCTCCTGCATGATGTGGCAGTTCGCGCAGGCGGCCGAATCGTGTCCCAGGTAGGAGCCGCCCTTGGCGTAGATGAACGTGAACCCGCCGATGCCGGCAGTGGCCCCGAACAGCCCGCCGATCAACCCGCTCGTGAAGGTGAAACGCTTCATACTGCCCTCACGCGCACACCTCCGCCATGCCATCCGTCACAGGGGACTCCGATGTGGCCCCGACCGGTAGCCAGACCCCCACTATCTCATCGGGCTCGCATCCCGTCACGGCATGCCTCGCCTCGGACGGACGACGATAGGGGGCCGGATCTCTGGTCGCAACGACGCCGTCGCGAGTCTCGTCGATCTGCGGTAGGCTCCCCGCTCGCGGCCGACGACTCGGCGTGCTCCCCTTGTCGCCCACGAGAGGGTCATGCTCGCGTTTAACGGATCATCTCCAGGGGGCTCCAACCATGCCGAACCTTCCGGCAACGAACATCAATGAACTGACGAGCGGCTTCAAGGGCCAGCTCGTGCTTCCCGGCGACGGCGCCTACGAGAGCGCGCGCAAGATCTGGAACGGGATGATCGACAAGCGTCCGGCCGTCATCGCGCGGTGCGCGGGCACGCCCGACATCGTACGCGCCGTCAACTTCGCGCGCGACAACGGACTCACACTCGCGGTGCGCGGGGGAGGCCACAATATCGCCGGCAACGCGCTCTGCGACGACGGCGTCGTCATCGACCTCTCGGGCATGAAGGCGGTGCAGGTGGACGCCGGCGCGCGCCGCGCGACCGTGGAGGGCGGTGCGACCCTCGCCGACTTCGATGCCGCCACCCAGGCGCACGGACTCTCGACCCCGATGGGCATCAACTCCACCACCGGGATCGCCGGCCTCACGCTGGGCGGCGGATTCGGATGGCTCAGCCGGAAGTACGGCATGACCGTGGACAACCTCGAATCCGCCGAGGTCGTGACCGCGGCGGGCGAGGTGGTGCGCGCCAGCGCCAAAGACCATCCCGATCTCTTCTGGGCGCTGCGCGGCGGGAGCGGCAACTTCGGCGTGGTGAGCCGGTTCGAGTTCCGACTCCACCCGCTCGGCCCCAACGTGCTGACCGGCCTCATGGCCTTCCCGCTGGCCGAGGCCAAGTCGATCCTCCGGAAGTACGACGACTTCACGGCGAACGCGCCGGACGAGCTCACGGTATGGACGGTGCTGCGGCTCGCGCCGCCGCTCCCCTTCCTCCCACCGGAATTTCATGGAAAGCCCATCGTCGTGCTGGCGATCTTCTACGCGGGCGACCCGGCGAAGGGCGAGGGCCTGATCGCGCCGCTGCGGAAGTTCGGCACCCTGCTGGGCGAGTTCGTGGGCGTCCAGCCCTACGCCGCCTGGCAGCAGACTTTCGATCCGCTGCTCGCACCGGGCGCCAGGAACTACTGGAAGTCGCACAACTTCACGACGCTGAAGGACGGTCTGTTCGACGCGGTGGTCGCCGCACTCGACAAGCTCCCGTCACCCGAGTGCGAGATCTTCTTCGGCGGCATCGGCGGGGCGACCATGCGGCCGGCGGTGGATTCGGCGGCGTATGCCCACCGCGATGCGCGCTACGTGATGAATGTGCACGGCCGCTGGCAGGACCCGGCCGACGACGCGACCTGCATCGCCTGGGCGCGGGACTTCTTCAAAGCCTCGGCGCCGTTCGCGAGCGCCGGCGTCTACGTCAACTTCCTCACCGCCGACGAGGGCGATCGGGTCGGCAACGCCTACGGCCCGAACTTCGATCGCCTCGCAAAGGTGAAGCGCCAGTACGACCCGGACAACCTGTTCCGCGTGAATCAGAACATCAAGCCGGCCTGAGGGGGCGTGACGAGCGCGTTGGATCGTGGTTCAATCCGGCGCGTACGCGTCACCAGTCGCGCCGGCGGAACACCCGTGCGGCGATCGCCAACGGCACGGCGCCTTCGACGAGCAGCACCGCGAGCCCGAGCGCCACGCCCGCCGTGGTGCCGAACATCCGCATGAGCACGGCCGAGGTGGGGCCGAACAGCGCCCCCGAGCCGACGGCGAGCGTGGTGAGCACGCGCACCAGGTCCACCGGATTCACGATCAGCGCGGGGAAGAGGACGCTCTGGAGCGGGAGCCCCGAGAGCAGCGTCGTGGCACCCAGCACCACCAGGTCGTAGGCGATGACCATGAGCAGCCAGAGCATGAGGGCGACCGACATGGCGCGTAGCCGGTCGGGCCAGAGCGCCGCGATACAGATAGCGGTGGCGAGCGTGACCCAGCCGAGCACCAGCGAGAGCAGCGTGAGGACGAGAAAGCCCGTGATCTGCTGCGCGCCGCCGTTGAGCGCCACGACCACGCCGCCGCCGCCGAAGCCGAGCGCCTGAGCGACCCCGAGGGCCGCCGCCAGGCCGAGGAACTTGCCGGCCAGCACCTCGCCGCGCGAGACCGGCTGTGCCAGGAGCAGCGACAGGCTCTCGCCGCCGCCGGCGATGCTGGTGACCCCCAGCATGAGCCCGGTCAGGGGGACGATGACGAGCACCAGGTTCATCAGGCTCAGCGTGACGCGCGCGAACCCCTGGAAGCCGACCTCGCGGCTCTGGGCGAGCCCGAAGTAGGAGAGCCCGAGCACGAGCAGCGCGAACAGCGCGGTGAAGGCGAAGAGCCAGCGGGTCTCGAGCGCGCGCCGGTACTCCTCGCGCGCCACGACGCCGATACGACGCCAGGACGCCCGCCGCGCGCTCACCGGTGTCCCTCGATCAGATGGGAGCCCGAGACCTTGAGCCGGCCGGCGGGCTGGCCGTCGAGCAGCCAGGCGAAGTCCTCGCCCGGCCGGTCGGCGAGGAACTCGGCCGTCCACGTCGTGCCGGGCACGAGCGGCGGGATGTCGAGCAGGTCCTCGTAGCCGGCGAGAACCAGGTGCGCGGTCGTGGTGCCCCGGTGTTCCACCCGCAGGAGCACGCGATGGCCCTTGGGGACGGAGGTCACGGCGGGCGACACCTTCCCGGCCTTGATCGCGATCGTCAGCTCGACCACCGGCGCCGCGCTCGCCGCGATCGGCGGGGCTTCGTCACGGCGCGGGCGCCCGAGCAGCGTGAGCGCCACTGAGACCACGACGATCGCCACGGCGAGGATCACGTATCGGCGCTTCATGGCGCGCTCCCGGCGGGCTCGGCCATGAACGTCGCCAGCAGTCCCACGCTCCCGCTCGTCGCGGCCGCGATGCTGTCGGCGGCCGCCCGGACGCGGAACGCGGCGCGGCCGCCACCCATGGGAGAGGGGAAGGCCCCCCGCACAACCCAAACGGAATCGGCGGCGTGGAGCGTCTGGGTGTCGTAATCGGAAAGCCAAGTGTCGGCCGTGCTGGGCGCCGAGGAGGCGTCGCGTATCAGACACTCGATGGCATCGTAGACGCGCCAGTCGCCGCCGGCCTTCCGCTCGCAGGCGAAGCGCAGGTCGCGCGCTTCCATGCCGCAGGCGGCGCAGGACGTGCCGGGCGCGATCGCCGGCGGGCCGCTCGACCGGGCGCATCCCGCGCACATGAGGATCGCGGCGAACACCGACCTGACGCCGCGGCGTCGCTGCTCAGGACGAGGCATGCGAGCCTCCCCGCACCACCTTGAGGAAGATCTCCTCGAGGCTGGGCCGCTGCAGCTCGAACGAGTGGACCGGCACGCCGGCGGCGCGGATCGCCTCGAGCACCTCGAGCGCCCGCCCGTCGAGCGCCTCGACCGTGAGGGTGCGCTCGCCGGCCACCTCGAAGGCGAGCCCGAGCCGCTTCACGATCTCCGCCGCCCGGGTCGCGGGCTCGCTCAGCTCGATCTCGAGACGCGTGGCGCCCGCCTGACGCGCGCGCAGGGCATCGAGCCGCTCGAGCGCGCCGCAGCGGCCTTCGACCAGGATGAGCACACAGTCCGCCACGCGCTCGACCTCGCTCAGCAGGTGCGAGCAGAGCAGGATCGTCTTCCCTTCGCGCTGGAGCTGCTCGACCAGCGTGCGGAACTCCCAGGTCGCCTCGGGGTCGAGGCTGGCCGTGGGCTCGTCGAGCACCAGCAGCGCCGGGTCGCCGAGCAGCGCCTGGCCGAGCGAGAGCCGCTGCAGGTAGCCGCCTGAAAGCTCGCGTGCGGGCCGATCGGCGTGCGAGGAGAGGCGCACGCGCTCGAGCGCCCGCGTGATCGCCTCGCGCGGAAGATCCCGCAGCTCGGCGAAGAAGCCGAGCACCTCGCTCACGGTGCGCGCGTGCGGGAAGTCGACGCGCTGCGGGACGTATCCCACGTCGTGGCGGGCGCGCGGATCGTCGGGCGCCAGCGCCTGGCGTCCCAGTCGGATCGACCCGCGGTCCGGCCGCGCCAGGCCCAGCAGCATCTTGAGCGTCGTCGTCTTGCCGGCGCCGTTGGGGCCGATCAACGCAAACGTCTCGCCCGGCTCGACCTGAAACGAGAGCCCGTCCACCGCGACGACCGCTCCGTAGCGCTTGGCGAGGCCTTCGGCCCGGATCATGTCGCCGTCCGCCGCGTAGCACGCTTGACGAGCGTTGCTCCGAAGAGCCCGGCCAGCCCCGATGCGGCCAGGGCCGCGAAGCCGATCGCGGCGCCCCACGCAGGCCGCGACCGGTCGGCTGCTCCGGGCGCCGCCGACAGGCCGGCCAGCGCCGGCGGGTTCACCATCGGGAGATGATCCACCGCTTCGCTCGGCCTGAGCGCCGGGATGACGCGCTCGGCGACCGCGAGGGCCGCGACCGCCGGGCTGCGCGCGAGGATCGCAAGATCGGGATACTGCTTCGAGACGAAAGCGAACGCGCTCACCGGCGAGTAGGGCACGTCGCTGACGCCGTCGCCGTCCAGGTCGTAGGGCGCGCTCTCGCCCCAGTAGTTGCCGCGCTCGCCGTCGTCGAAGCGGTTGTCGCTGCGCCGCATGTCGAGGGCGACCGGGTAGTCGTTGTTGATGAACGCGTTGCCGGCGAAGACGTTCTTCGCGCACGAGGAGAACAGCAGCACGCCCCAGCCGTTGTCCTGCACCAGATTGTCACTGATCCGGTTGCGGTTCGAGTTGTCCATGAACATGGCAATCGTATTGTCGACCAGGCGATTCGCCGTGAACGTGCCGGCCGAGCAGTCGCGCAACAGCACGCCATAGGTGCGGGAGCCGCGGTTGTGGGCGAACTCGTTGCGCTCGAGGTGCAGGTTGTTCGAGAACATGATGGCGCAGCCGGCGACGTTGCGGCGGAAGCGGCTGTCCACGACGCGGCCGTCCTGGCAGTACATCGTGTGCAGGCCGTAACGGCCCGCGTCCTCGAGCACGCTCCGCTCGACGTGCGCACGGTTCGCGAACGAGAGGTAGATGCCGTCGAGGAAGCGCGCGCAGGTATCCCGACGCACCGTCGCCCCATGGCTGTACCAGAGGTGGATGCCGTTGCCGGCGCCGTTCTCGTCGCCCGGCTGCACGCGCCCGGTGAACGAGCAATCCTCCACCAGGAGGTCGTCCGCCCGCTCGGCGTAGACGCCGTAGAGCACGTCGGTAAGCCGCACGCGGCGGATGACCACCCGCGCCGCCTGCCGCAGGTGGATGCCACAATCCACGGTGAGGACGCGCGGGCCGCTGCCACGGAACGCCAGGTCCTCGATCACGGCGTCGTCGGAGGTCACGTCCAGCACGGTGAGCCGTCCGCCGCCGTCCACCACCGCTTCGGGCTCGCCGCGCAGCGTGATCGCCCGCTCGATCCGCAGGGGGCCGGCGTGAACGCCGCGCCCGAGCACCACCGTGTCGCCCGGCTGGGCGGCGGCCAGGGCGTTGGCGGCGGCCCCGGGAGAAGCGGGCGCATGCAGCACCCGTGCGTGCAGGGGCGAGGCGGCGATCAGGGCCGTGAGCAAGACGAGGGCGAGGACCCGCATCGCGTCAGGCCGCGTTTGGTCGTCGGTGGCGGTCCGCGGCGCGCATCTCGAGCAGGATCGCGAGCGGGCCCATGAGCCATGCGAGCCCGAGCAGCACCGTGCCCGCGCCCGGCATGCTCAGCACCTTGAAGTTGGCCATCTTGGCGTACCCGATGAACGGCGGGGTGAACTCGGGCAGCTTGATGGCTGCGCGCGGGTCGAGGTCGTGCCCGTAGCTCCACAGCCACTTCGCATAGTCCATGAACATGTAGACTGCGAACCCGGTGAAGGCTAGCCAGCCGAGGAATGCCAGCCAGCGGCGGTTGACGAGACCCGCGATCAGGGCCATCAGGCCGAAGAAGGTGAGGGCCTGGGGCAGGTAGCGGAACTCCTTGAAGTCGTCGGGGGTGATCTGGTGCATCCCGACGTAATGGTTGAGCGTGTTTATATTCTGAAGGTCGCCCTTGATGGTGTTGGTGTAGATGGTAAGCGTGAGCCCCTCGCGGTACTGGGGCGCCCAGAGCTTCATCGTCCAGATCGGCAGCACCGGGAAGAAGAACACCGGCAGGAGCACGAGCGCGGCGAGCCAGATCATCCGGCGCTCGGTGGCGCCGAACCGGTCGGTCAGGTAGTGCAACGAGGGTCTCCTCTGAATCGGGCCGGGGGGGGGGGGGGGGGGCCCCCCCCCGCCCCCCCCCCCGCGCGGCGCC